>CALMAR010000377.1 GCA_937859855.1 uncultured Kineosporia sp. | reverse complement strand
GGCACAAGCGTCGCGGGCACGAGGAGGAGCACGAGGAGCACGAGAACCACGAGCGGTGGCTGGTCAGCTACGCCGACATGATGACGCTGCTGATGGTGCTGTTCATCGTCATGTTCGCGATCAGCCAGGTGGACCAGAAGAAGTTCGCCGCGCTGAAGACCGGCCTGGCAGCAGGTTTCGGTGCTCCGGTGGCGATCCTGTCCGGCGGGGACCAGCTGCTGGACCCGGGCGGGTCGGTCGCCCCGGACAGCCTCAACCTGGCCGGCTCGGCGGGCGGCAAGGAACGCAATCCCGAGATCAACCCGCAGGTCTCCTCGGTGGAGGCTCAGAAGGTCGCCCGGCTGGCGACCGCGACCGAGCAGGCTCAGGTCGCGCAGGAGGTCTCGAACCTGAAGAAGGCCGAGCAGCAGCTGAAAAAGGCGTTGCAGAAGGCCGGCATGCCGGACAAGGCCAACTTCCGGTTCAACGAACGGGGCCTGGTGGTCACGGTCGCCACCGACAACGTGCTGTTCACCAGCGGCAGCGCGCAACTGCAGGTGGAGGGCCAGCAGATCCTCGACGCGCTGTCCGGGACGCTGAACAAGCTTCCCAACCAGCTGAGCATCGAGGGGCACACCAACTCGATCCCGATCCACACGGCGCAGTTCCCGTCGAACTGGGAACTGTCCGGTGACCGGGCCAGTGGCGTGCTGCGCTACCTGCACGCCACGGCCGGCATCCCCTACGACCGGATGTCCGCGACCGGTTTCGCCGACACGCAGCCCCGGTTGCCGGCCTCCGACGCACGCTCGCTGAACGTCAACCGGCGGGTGGAGATCGTCGTCCTCGCCCGGGTGGACAACGCGGCCGGACGCGCCGTGGAAAGGCTCGGCAACACCCCTGATCCCACCACCACCCGGACGTCGACGTCCGGCTCCGCCTCGGCGTCGGGGGCAAAGTCCACCGCCGGAAAGGCTTCACCGGCGGCGACGCCGTCCGAGAGGCCTAGTGCACGCCCCGAGAACTAGCGGTACCGCCGCCCACGGATGAGGCGACGTCAGCATCACCATCCGCACGGAAGCGACCAGGAGGACAAGCCATGGCCAAGGACGACGAGAAGGCCGAGGAGCCGAAGAAGAGCGGCAAGGGCAAGCTGATCATCATGATCGTGCCCGTGCTGCTCCTGATCGCCGGTGGCGTGTACTTCTTCGTGCTGAAGCCCGACAAGGCGGAGGCCACGACCACGCTGCCGGAACCGAAGCCGGGTGCGGTGGTGCAGCTGGATCCGATCACGATCAACCTGGCCGGCGGCCACTTCCTGAAGGTCGGGATGGCGCTGCAGCCGACCGCCACCGCCGGCGAGGAGGTCAGCGGGGCGAAGGCGCTGGACCTTGCCATCGGCGAGTTCAGCGGCAAGACGCTGGACGACCTGTCCTCGGCCAAGGGCCGCACGGAGGCCAAGGACGAGCTGGTGGCCCGGATCAAGCTTGCCTACCTGCCCGAGGGATCGACGATCGCGGACGCCACCGGCAGCGGTTCGACGTCCGGCTCGAAGAGCAGCAAGAAGAAGGCCGGCTCCTCGGAGTCGGACTCTTCCGACTCCTCGGATTCCGAGTCCGGCGACTCCGGCGACTCCGGCGGCGGCTCGGACGCGGCCGTGCACGCGACCGCGGCGAACCTCAGCGCCGAGCAGGCGATCAAGCTGGCGTCCAAGCTGACGGTGCAGCCCCTGGTCTACGACGTGTACCTGACCGAGTTCGTGATGCAGTAACTGCCGCCGGTCCGCGCAGGACGTGGGTGCGGATCTGCCGGGTCACCACCGGGGAGCTGTGACCCAGGATCCGCGAGACCGTCTCGATCGGCACGCCGGCCGGGATCATCATCGAGGCGGCGGCGCGCCGCACGTCGTCAGCTGAGGAGGGTGATGCCCTCGAGAATGAGATCGATGCCGGCCAGGAACTGGTCCCGGTCGTCGTGCTCAGGTATCTGCGTCGTCATCGCGTGCACGAACGGGTACTGCGCGGGGTCGAGCCGGGTCCACTGGTCGGAGATGGTGGCGAGGAAGGCCGAGCGGTCGGCGTTCGAGGGGACGAGCCGGGCTGCGGCCGCGTACTGGCCGGCGAGGCCGAGGACGTAGCTGACGAGGGCGGTCGCGCAGTCGAACTGCCGTTGCCGGGGCACTCCCAGCGCCTGCACCTGCTCCCCGAAGGCCTCGAGCATCCGCACGATCGCCGGCTGCCAGGGCTCCTGGGACAGCTGGGTGCCGATCCAGGGGTGCGCGTCGATGACGTCGAAGATGCCCCCGGCGATGTCGCGGATCGCCTGCCGCGGCTGCGCGTCGGGGGTGACCTCCCGGAGCACCCGGCCGACGAGGTCGTCCGTGGCCGCGGAGAGCACGTCCCCCTTGTTCGCCACGTGCCAGAAGATCGCGCCCGGACCGGTGACGAGATGGGCGGCCAGCGCGCGGAAGGTCAGGGCCTTCTCGCCCTCGCGGTCGAGGATCTCGATCGCCGCTTGCACGATCCGGTCTCTGGACAGGGCGCCGGTACGCCGTTCGCGCCGCTGTCCGCTCGTCGCCATGCATGTCATCTTGACACACCTGGAACCCCGTTCCACGGTGATGCCGGAGCAACGTTCCAGTCACGCCGCGTCTCCGCACCGCGTCCGCGCCGATATTCTTGACACGCACTGGAACTGTGTTCCAGACTATTGGAACCAGGTTCCAGTCAGAGAGAACTGAGGATTCGCGATGCCTTTCAAGGATCAGCCGGCCTACATCATCCAGATGCGGGCGAAGCCCGGGATGGGCGATCGCTTGTTCGAGCTCGCAACCCAGGGCATGTTCACGTCGGGCTCCTCCGACCGGTTCATCATGCTGCGGGAGGACGCTGATCCCGACGTACTGTGGAACATCGAGGTGTTCCGCTCGGTAGCGGCGAAGGATGCCTACGAGAACAGCCCCCTCGCCGATGAACTCCGCGACGAGATCCTAGGTCTGCTGGACGGACCGCCTCTGATGCGGGTCGAGGCCCACCCTTTCGCTGCCATACCGGCCCTGCCGGGCGACACGGCCTGAGCGACAGCTCACGGCTGGATCAGGGACGGTCGTCCGGGCACTGCTCGGGCCCGGTCGTCCGTGCCCGAGCAGGCGCGGTGGCTGGTCGAACCAGAATTGGTCCGGCACCGGGTCGTCGCAGGGCCAGCGGTTGCCGCTCTCACCGGACGTCGGCTCGAGCCGTCTCCTGGATCCGTGACGCAGTAGCCGCGCCGGGCGTGCGGCGGCTAGGCGTCGCCGTCGGACGTCGTCTGCTCCCGGTCGGCTGCCGCGTCTGCCAGGCCCACCGGCTCGCCCTCGTCGCTGGCCAGGTCGTGGCCCGGCTCGCTCAGGGCGTGCGAGGGGCCCCCGACGTCGTGACCTGAGCCGTCCGCCGCGTCGTCGTCCTCGGATGCGTCGGCACCCGATGCGAGCCGGTCTGCCTCGGCGTCGTCCACCCCGACGGTGGGGACGTCCGCGTCCTCTTCCACCCCGGCGTCCGGCCTGTCTGCACCGCCGGTTCCACTGTCCTCGACCATGCCGGTCTCCCTCGTCCGCGCCCTTGTGGACGTGCGCACGCTCGTGCGCGATCACACGATACGCCGCCGACGGGGCGCCGCCCGCGGATCGGGTCCGCCGGTTCGGCACCCGTGCCGTCGTCGTCCGCCGGTTTCCCCCGACCCCGTCGGTACCGTTGACGCCCCGGCTGTGTACTTTCGCTCCTCGGGCAGGAGGGTTGGGCCATGCCGAAGAAGGTGCTGACGGTCGGCGAGGTTCTCGTCGAGATCGTGGCCACCACCAGAGGGGACGGATTCCGCGAACCCCAGCCCCTGGTCGGCCCGTTCCCGTCGGGAGCACCGGCGATCTTCATCGACCAGGTCGGCCGCCTCGGCACTCCGGCAGCCATCGTCTCCCGTGTCGGGGACGACGATTTCGGGCAGCTCAACCTGGACCGGTTGGCGGCGGACGGGGTCGACGTCTCGGGAATCGACGTTGCCAAGGGCGAGGCCACGGGCTCGGCCTTCGTCCGGTACCGCCCCGACGGTACGCGCGCCTTCGTCTACAACATCGCCCACAGCGCGACGGGCAGGCTGACCCTGACGCCCGACGCCGAGGCGCTCATGGAAGGCTGCGACCACGTACATGTCATGGGCACCGCACTGTCGGCGCCCGGCCTGGCCGCGGTGGCACGTGAGGCCATCGCACGGGTCAAGTCGCGCGGCGGGACGCTGAGCTTCGATCCCAACCTGCGGTCCGAGATCCTGGACGCGCCGGGGCTGCGCGAGGCTCTGCAGGAGGTGCTCGCCCGCAGCGACCTCTTCCTGCCGTCGGGAGAGGAGATCTATCTCTTCACCGAGGCGGACGACGAGGCCGCCGCGGTCGCGGAACTCCTGCACCGGGGCATCGGCGATGTCGTGATCAAGCGGGGAGACCGGGGGGCGAGCCACTTCGACACCGGTGGCCGCACCGACGTGGGCCCCCTCTCGGTGGACGAAGTCGATCCGACCGGCGCAGGCGACTGTTTCGCCGGCGCCTTCGTGAGCTTCTGGCTGGCGGGTGCACCACCCGAGACCGCACTTCGCTACGCCAATGCTGCCGGTGCCCATGCGGTCACCAAGCTCGGGCCGATGGAGGGCGCCGCCACCCGAGACGAACTGGATGCCCTGCTGGGGCAGGCGAGAGGGACGACTCCGTGACCGAGAACCCGCTGCACGACATCGCGACCTGGCTCGACCGCGACGGCCCCTCGGGCATCCCGTCGGTCTGCTCGGCGCATCCCGTGGTGCTGCAGGCGGCGATGCGCGCCACGCTGCCGACGGGACTGCCGTTGCTGATCGAGGCCACCTGCAACCAGGTCAACCAGGACGGCGGCTACACGGGGATGACGCCGAGGGACTTCCGCGACTTCGTCGAGCGGATCGCCGCCGACAACGACTTCCCGGTCCGGCGCATCATCCTCGCCGGCGACCACCTCGGCCCCCACCCCTGGAAGGGCCTGCCCGCCGAGGAGGCGATGGACCGGGCCGAGGTGATGATCAGCGCCTTCGCGGCCGCCGGATTCAGCAAGCTTCACCTGGACTGCTCCATGGGCTGCCTGGGCGAACCGGTGGCGTTGGACGACGAGGAGACCGCCTCCCGCGCCGCCCGCCTGGCCGCAGCGGCGGAATCAGCCCTGCCCGGCGGGGACGCTCCCAAGCCGGTCTACGTCATCGGCACCGAGGTTCCGATCCCCGGCGGCGCCATGCATGCGCTCGACGAGCTGGAACTGACCGGACCGGAGGATGCGCTCAGGACCGTCCGGATTCACGAGGCCGCCTTCGCGCAGGCCGGACAGGCGGATGCCTTCACCCGAGTGATCGCCGTGGTCGTCCAGCCGGGTGTGGAGTTCGGCAGCCACAACGTGGTCGACTACGACAGCACCAGGGCTCGCTCCCTGAGCGCCGGTCTGAAGGACCTGCCGGGTCTGGTCTTCGAAGCGCATTCCACCGACTACCAGACCCGTGCCAATCTGACCGACCTGGTGCAGGACGGCTTCGCCATCCTCAAGGTCGGGCCGGGCCTGACCTTCGCCCTGCGGGAAGCCTTCTACGGCCTGGACGCCATCGCGGAGGAACTGTTTCCCGAGGAGCGGGACGAGACCCTGCGCGCCACGCTGGAGCAGGTCATGCTCTCCGCGCCGGAGGACTGGGCCAAGTACTACGCGGGCACCGATGCCGAGCTGGCACTGCAGCGGCACTTCTCCTACAGCGACCGCATTCGCTACTACTGGCCCCGCCCCGAGGCCGAGGCCGCAGTCGAACTCCTGTTCCGGGTCCTGGGAGACACCGAACTGCCGGAGACGCTGATCGGCCAGTATCTCGGGGCGCGTTACGAAGCCGTCCGCAACGGCAGCCTCGCCCCCACCGCGCACAGCCTGGCCCTGGCGTCGGTGGAGAGCGTGATGAACGCCTACATCTCGGCCTGCGGGGGATGACGGGCCCGTGCATCCGTTCTCAGCCCGTGCCGGGTCACCTTCCCGACACCACTGGAGTGGCCGCGCTCGTGCTCGGCGGCGCGGGCGCTCAAGAAGCGCGATCGCCGGTCCGATGAGAGGACGTGGGCTACTCCGATCAGGCGACCGAGCCCGCGGCGCTGCCATCCCCGCGGCCTGACGCGAAGAGCTACGACTTCCGCCGTCCCAGCCGGCTCGCGCGCGAGGACGCGCACCTGCTCAAGGTCGCCATGCAGACCTTCGGCAAGCAGGCGACCACGGTCCTGACCACCGGCCTTCGAACCCTCAGCCACCTCAGCCTGCAGCAGGTGGAGGAGATGAGCTACGACGAGTACCTGTCGGGGCTGGGCGACGGCACGGTCAGCGCCGTGCTCACCCTGGAGCCCCTGCAGGGCAAGGGATTGCTGAGCATCAGCCAGGCGGCGCTGCTGGCGATGATCGACCACCTGCTCGGCGGTCCCGGCGGAAACGCTCAGCCGGAGCGCGGCCTGAGCGAGATCGAACTCGCCCTGGTGCGGCACCTGCTCAGCCGCATGCTGCGCGAACTGGCCTACGCGATGGAGCCGATCAGCCATTGCGAGCCGCAGCTGGTCACGATCGAGAGCAACGCCCAGTTCGTCCAGGCGGCGGCACCGACCGACCCGGTCGTGGTGGCCCGGATGCAGCTGACGATCGGCGAGGTGGTCTCCGCCGCCGACCTCTGCCTGCCGTACGTGATGCTCGCCCCCGCACTCCAGGCGATCGCGAAGACCGAGGACCTGACCGAGAAGGACCGCCTGCGGGTGGCGGCCAGCGCCCGCACCAGCCGCCGGCTCAGCGACGTCGAGGTCGATGTCAGCATCCGCTTCGAGACCCAGCGGCTGTCGTCGTCCCAGATCGGCCGGCTGCAGGTGGGTGACGTGGTGAACCTCGGGCACCGGACGTCGCACCCGCTGTCGGTGATGGCCGCCTCCAGCGTGTTCGCGGTGGCCGTCCCGGGGACCTCCGGCAAGCATCTCGCCGCCCTCATCGTCGACGGTTCCAGCTGACAGAACAGGACTTTCCGATGGCCTTCTCCACCTCCCCGCTCATCCCCGGACAGCGCTCCGGGGACGACGTCTGGGGACCGCTGGCGCAGCTGACCGTCGACGCCGTGACCCGGGCGCTGGGTCAGATCCCGTCGCCCGCCCCGCTGGAAACAGGTGACCCGAACCAGGATCCGGCAGCCGTGGCCGGCCCCGACCCGGTCGGCGCGGCCGTCGTCGCGGCACTCAGCGGCGGGTTCGACGGCAGCGTCCTGCTCGTGGTCGGCGAGGACGTCGTCGAGGCGCTGAAGGGCACGCCGTTCGGTGACCTGGAACCGGCCAAGGCGCTCAAGCCGGCCCTCGAAGCGCTCGCGGCGGCCCTCGGCGGGCGCCTGGACGGCGATCCCACCGCCGTCGAGGCCGCCGACGCGAGCACCGTGCTGGAGGCCGGAACGCCCGTGGTTGTGCCGCTCTCGGTCGGCGGCACGGTCAGCGCCATGGTCGGCGTGTCGTTCACCACGCTGCCCGAGGCCGGTCCCGCCCGGTCGGGTGGTCAGGCACGCAGCTGGGGCATCGAGATGCTCCGGGACGTCGAGATGGAGGTCACCTGCGAGCTGGGCCGCACCCGGATGTCGGTACGGCAGCTGCTCGCGCTGGCTCCCGGGGACGTCGTCGAGCTCGACCGGCTGGCCGGCTCCCCCGCGGACCTGCTCGTGAACGGGACCCTGTTGGCCCGCGGCGAGGTCGTGGTCGTGGACGAGAGCTTCGGCCTGCGGATCACCGAGATCGTGACCCGGGACGCCCAGTGAGCCCGGCGGACGGACACGGCGCGGCGGTGCCCGCGATCGCGCTGAGGGCTCGTCCCGGCACGGAGGACGGCGGATGAGCACGGCCGACGGCCTCGCCCTGACCGCCCGGGTGGTGGGCGGTCTCGTGCTCGTGCTCGTGCTCGTCGCGATCAGCGCCCGGCTTGCCCGCTGCAGCAGGCATTTCGGGTCGGGCCAGGACATCCAGGTGCT
>CALMAR010000376.1:8270-14279 GCA_937859855.1 uncultured Kineosporia sp. | reverse complement strand
ATGTGTGGAAGGTGCTGACGGAAGTGGGAGCAGAAGTGGCGGAAGGTGAGACGCTGATAGTGCTGGAGGCGATGAAGATGGAGATGCCAGTGGTGGCGCCGTGCGCGGGCCGGGTGCTGGAAGTAGGGGGGGCGGCGGGGGTGGGGGGGTTGTCCAAATCCCCCCCGCAAACGCCCGCGGTTCGGCCGCAAGAACCCCGAGCCCAACGAAGATGTCAGGCAAGGAGCGGCCATGAGCATCACCGGCGAGCCCATCGCAACGGACGCGGTAAAAGCTGAGAAGGGCCAGAAAGGGCGCCGAAGAGGGGGATCGGAAGGCTCCAAGATTAATCCCAGCGAGTCGCGGACAGCTTGGTTGCTGCTCGGACCCTCGCTGGCGCTGCTGACACTGATCGTCGGCTATCCCGTTCTGAAAGCGATCTACGCGTCCTTCCTCACCGACCCAGGTCTTGATCCATCCACCGGAACCTTCAACACCGGCGGCGCCTGGAACGGCGTCACCAACTACACACACTGGCTGCTCGAGCGGTGCCCGACCGTGGGCGGCGGGAGCGCCAAGTGCCCCGAGGGCACACTGGGCTCGCAGTTCTATGCCGCGATCTTCGTGACCCTGTTCTTCACGGTGATCACGGTGATCTTCGAGACCGCGATCGGCATGGGTTTCGCCCTGATGATGAACCGGGCCTTCACCGGCCGGGCCCTTGTCCGGGTCGCGATCCTGGTCCCGTGGGCGATCCCGACCGCCGTCACCTCCAAGCTCTGGACCGTGGTCTTCGATCCCCAAGGCGTGCTGAACCATGTACTGGGAACACATTTCGCCTGGACCTCGTCGGAGTGGCCGGCCCGGAGCGCGGTCATCATCGCGGATGTCTGGAAGACCACTCCGTTCATCGCTCTGCTGATCCTGGCCGGTCTGCAAGGAATCAGCGCCGAGATCTACGAGGCGGGCAAGATCGACGGGGCCTCCGCCTGGCAACGATTCCGGCTGATCACTGTTCCGCTGGTCAAGCCGGCTCTGGCCGTCGCGGTGATCTTCCGCACCCTCGACGTGCTACGGATGTACGACCTGCCGAAGATCCTCACCGGTGGCGCCAACGGCACGGCGACGATCTCGATTCTGGTGGTCAGTCAGATTCAGACCGGAATCAACACCGCGTCCGCGCTGTCCACCATCAGCTTCGTCTTCATCTTCGCTATCGCTTTCCTGATGGTGAGGCTGTTCAATGCGAATATCATCGGCGCTCAGGCATCGGGGGTGCGGTAGACATGGCAACCACCGTTGACCAGGCCACGGCGGAAAAGCACATTGCGACTGCGGAAGTGGACCACCCGTCCAAGCGGCTCAATCTCGGCAACATCGCCACTGGCGCGGTTATCGCACTGATCTTCTTCTGGTGCCTGCTGCCGTTCTACTGGATGCTGGTGCTGGCCTTCCGCGATCCGGCCTACACGTTCGATACCACGCCGTGGTTCGTGCACACCTCGTTCTCGAACTTCTCCTACGCGTTCGATACCACGAACAACACCTTCGGACGTTCGCTGATCAACAGCCTGTTCATCGGCGCCATCGTCACCGCGATGGCCATGCTGATCGGGGTGTTCGCCGGGTACGCACTGGCCCGGCTGGTATTCCGCGGAAAGGGTTTCGTGCTTGCGGCCATTCTGGGCGCCAGCATGTTCCCCGGCGTGGCGATCCTGACCCCGCTGTTCCAGCTGTTCAGCGGCTTCCACTGGCTCGGCACCTACCAGGCATTGATCCTGCCGCAGATCTCGTTCGCGATCCCGCTGGCGGTCTACACGTTGACCAGCTTCTTCGCGGACATGCCGTGGGAACTGGAGGAGGCGGCCCGGGTTGACGGGTGTACTCCCGGCCAGGCGTTCCGCAAGGTCATCCTGCCGCTGGCGGCGCCGGCCATGTTCACCACCTCGATCCTGGTGTTCCTGGCCTCCTGGAACGAGTACCTGCTCTCCAGCGTGCTGTCCAACGGCAACAACAAGGTCGCCCCGTCGACGGTGGCGATCGCCAACTTCACCGCTGGGCCGCACATCGTTCCCTACACCCAGACGATGGCTGCTGGTGTGGTCGTGACCCTGCCTCTGGTGCTCGTGGTGCTGTTGTTCCAGCGCCGGATCGTCAGCGGCTTGACCGCTGGCGGGGTCAAGGGCTGAACCTGGGTCCTGGTGTGGCTCTGGCCTGACTAGACCGCGGCGGGGGGGGGGGGGGGTTCGTTAACAGCCCCCCCCCCCCCGCCGCACTCATGCTTGGGCAAGCCAGGTGAAGCCGAGCCCGGGAACCCGATACCAGTCGGCCGCTTCCGGCGACGGCAGGTTGGGCAGCCAGTCCGAAGCCATGATGGTGTCCAGCGCGGCATCCGGCCCGGTCCAGGCCTCGCGGCGCAACCGGGCCGGTTCGATCCAGACGTCGGTCTCGCTGAAATTGGCCAGGCCGAGGAAGATCCCGCTGCGGGGATGGCGCCTGCGCCAGGCCAGAATCCGGCGGTCGCCCAGGTCGAGGAGGCCGGTCTCGCCGCCGGTGCGCAGTGCGAGGGTCTCCCGCCGGGCCGCCGCCAGCCTGCGGATCCAGCCAAAGACCTTGCCCTCCAATGAGTCTGGCTCATTGCGGCGCTCAGCGGCGTCCCAATCCATCTGCGGGCGGTGCATCCAGCGGTTGTCGTCGGCCAGTGCCGGGTTGGCCAGGAAGCTGTAGTCATTGCGCAGGGCCAGCTCATCCCCCATGTACAGCAACGGAATCCCACCGAAGCCGTAGGTCACGGCGTGCAGCAACACCAGCCGCCGGATCGCCAGCTCCAATGCGTGCGGATCACCGGCGTCCAGCGCGGCCTCCACCCCGCACAGCGAGGCCGCACTGCCGCTGATCCGGGCATCACCGGTCACCGGGTTCTCCTGGAAGCGGGCCCCTCGTGCGTATGAGCCAGCGAACCGCCCGGAGAAGAAATCATTGAGGAAGCGCCTGTGCTGGAACGCATCCCAGCCCACGGCGGCAGCGTCCTGATCAGAAACCGCCCAGCCGATGTCATCATGACAGCGGACGTACGTCACCCATGACGCCTCCCGGGGAATCGCCCGCATCCGGCGAAGCGATTGGTTGGCCAGGCCCGCCTCGCGGGTGGCCAGCGAACTCCAGAGCATCACCATCAGCTGGTTGTGGTAGGCCAGCTCGCACTCCGGCCGGAAGCGGTCGTGGCCCCCCAGATACGGCACCAGGTCATCCGGCGCGACGATCGCCTCGGCTTTGAAGACGACTGCTGGCGCACTGAGTTTCGTCAAGGCGTGCAGGGCCTGCACCAGGGTGTGCACCTCCGGCTGGTTCAGGCAGCTGGTGCCCAGCCGCTTCCACATGAATGGGACAGCATCCAGCCGGATGATCTCCACGCCGCGATTGGCCAGCTGGCCGATGGTGGCCAGCATGGCCGCGAAAACGCCCGGGTTGGCCCAGTTCAGATCCCATTGATACGACCAGAACGTGGTCCAGACCCAACCACCCGCACCAGCATTAGCCTCGCCGAACCAGGTGAACGACCCGGGCGCCCGATCCGGGAACACCTCGGCGATCGTCGCCTCGTAAGCGTCCGGCATGTCCCGGTCCGGAAAAGCGGTGTAGAAGTCCCGGTACCGCGGGTCATCGGCCAGCCAGCCGCGGGCCCAATCATGTTCGCGAGCGGTGTGATTCACCACCAGGTCGACACACAGGCTGATGCCCCGCTGCCGGAGTGCGGTCGCGACGTTCTCCAGATCCTCGATCGTGCCCAGCCGGGGATCGACGGCCTGATAGTCGGCAACGGCGTAGCCGCCGTCATTCTCACCCTCGCGCGGCTTGAGCAGAGGCATCAGATGCAGATAGGTGATCCCGAGTTCGGCCAGGTAGTCCAGCCGCTCCGGCAGCTTGTCCAGGGTTCCGCTGAACCGGTCGACGTAGCAGACGTATCCGAGATTGCGGGCCCGCTGGTACCAGCCGGGATCGATCTCCCGCCGCCGGTCCAGCCAGCGCAGTTCGCCGGGCCGGGCGGCCGCGCTATCCAGCGACATCAGCACCAGGCGTTCGAACAGCTCCGCGGTGTCGTGCTCGCCGCCGTAGAGCACATCCAGCGGCTCGTAGATGTCGAGCAGGTTGTGCTCCACCCGGGCGACGAAGGCCACCGCCTCCATCGGGTCGAGCCGCCGTTGCGCCTCGGCGCCGAACCGGGAGCGCAGCCTTTCGAAAACGGCTTGTGCTCGTGCGCGCCGGGCGGGCTGCGATTCAGCCATGCCATCGCCCGGCCGCCCGGCCAATTGCGCTGCCCATCCGGACATCCTGCCAAGCAGGCCCGAATCGGGCTACCGCCGTCATCCGCCCTGGGCCGCAGGGCGGTATCGGCATCTCGGCTTCGAGTCCGGGCCGGACCGCGAAAGGATCGGGGCATGGACACCACGGAACTGACCATTCGCTCGGGCAGCACCCTGGTCACCGATCTGACTCAGGACGGCGCCCGGTTCTGCGCCGGACGAGGAGACGGGCTGCTGAACGTGTTCGTCCCGCACGCCACCGCTGGAGTCGCGCTGATGGAGACCGGTTCGGGCAGTGAGCTCGATCTGGCTGGCGCACTGGAAAGGCTGCTGCCGGTGCAGGACATCTACCGGCACCGGCACGGCAGCAAGGGCCACGGCCGAGACCACCTGCTCCCCGCGTTCATCAGCCCGTCGATCAGCATTCCGGTGCTGGCTGGCCAGATGGCGCTGGGCACGTGGCAGAGCGTGGTGCTGATCGACAGCAACGCCGACAACCCGGTCCGCACGGTCCGGCTGTCCTTCCTGCCCGGCTGACCGGACCGGGAGACCAGGTGGGCGTTGAGAGGCAACCACCGCGCCGAGGCAGGATGGCCTGGCGAGATATTCTGCTTCTCGATCGTAAGACTGAAGATTTCCCGGAGGCGGTGAACTGCAGAGATGCAGATCTACGACGATGTGACTCAGCTGGTGGGCAACACGCCCCTCGTCCGGCTGAACCGGATCAACGAGGGCGGCGCGATCATCGCGGCCAAGCTCGAGTTCTACAACCCGGCCAGCAGCGTGAAGGACCGGATCGGGGTTGCCATGATCGACGCGGCGGAGGCTGCGGGCGAGCTCAAGCCCGGCGGCACCATTGTCGAGGCGACCAGCGGAAACACCGGTATCGCCCTCGCTTTCGTGGCGGCCGCGCGCGGCTACCGGCTGGTGCTGACCATGCCGGAGACGATGAGCAAGGAACGCCGGGCGCTTCTGCGCGCCTACGGGGCCGAACTCGTGCTGACCCCCGGCAGCGAGGGCATGAAGGGAGCGGTGGCCCGGGCCGAGGAGATCGGCGAGAAGGAGGGCGCCGTCCTGGTCCGCCAGTTCGCGAACGAGGCCAACCCCGAGATCCACCGCAGGACGACCGCGGAAGAAATCTGGAAGGACACCGACGGCCAGGTCGCGGCCGTGGTCGCGGGCATCGGCACCGGCGGCACCATCACCGGCGTCGGGCAGGTGCTGAAAGAGCGCAACCCGGACGTCAAGATGTTCGCGGTCGAGCCCAAGCTGTCGCCGATCCTGAACGGTGGTTCGCCGGGGCCGCATCCGCTGCAGGGCATCGGCGCCAACTTCATCCCGGAGATCCTCGACACCAAGATCTACGACGAGGTGCTGGACGCCGAGGTGGACGACGCGGTGGCCTGGGCCCGCAAGGCCGCCACCCAGGAGGGCCTGCTGGTCGGGCTGTCCTCGGGTGCCGCGCTGTGGGCTGCGAACGAGATCTCCAAGCGCCCGGAGTTCGATGGCAAGATCGTCGTGGTGTTCATCCCGTCGTTCGGTGAGCGGTACCTGTCCACCATTCTGTTCAAGGACCTGGTGGACTGAGGGTTCCAAGCCTCACCGCACGAACCCCGATGAACGGCGAACGGAAGCGACTGAGTGATGGCCGACTGGGTGGCGGGGGGGGGGGGGGGGGGGGGGGGCGACGGGGGGGGGGGGCCGGCGCCCGGCCCCCGACCCCCGC
>CALMAR010000376.1:0-8260 GCA_937859855.1 uncultured Kineosporia sp. | reverse complement strand
TTCGTGCGGGCCGAGGGGGTGGCGCGCCGGCGGGAGGATCTGGAGGCCGCGCTGGCGCGTGACCCGGCCGCTCGCAGCCGGACCGAGATCCTGCTGGGTTACCCGGGCATGCACGCGATCTGGATGCACCGGCTGACGCATCGGATGTGGCAGCGGCCGATGGCCAAGGTGCCTGCCCGGGTGCTGTCGCTGTGGACCAGGACGCTGACCGGGGTCGAGATCCACCCGGGCGCCCGCATCGGCCGCCGGTTCTTCATCGATCACGGTACCGGCGTGGTGATCGGCGAGACCTCCGAGATCGGCGACGACGTCGTGCTCTATCAGGACGTGACCCTCGGCGGCCGCAGCCTGCAACCGGTCAAGCGGCATCCCACCATCGAGGACGGTGTCACCATCGGCGCCGGAGCCCGGGTCCTGGGGCCGATCGTGGTCGGCGCCGGAGCGCAGATCGGCGCCAATGCCGTTGTCGTCCGCGACGTTCCGGCTGACTCGGTGGTGGTTGGCGTGCCTGGTCAGATCCGGCATCCGCGGATCAGCGACGCCGATCTGCACGACGCCGTCGATCCGGCAATCTGGATCTGACCCGTGCCCCGCCGGTGCGCCTGCCCGGGCCGGTCCGCCGGTCCGAGCCGGTGAAGGCGGCCGGGCGGGTGCTGAGGATCGTTGTGATCACCCTGCTGGTGATCGGGTTCGTGCCCCTGCTCAGCGTCACCGGCGCCCGGCTGACCGGCGGAGACACCGACTGGACGGCGCAGGCCGCGCCGTTCGCCCCGATCGCCGCGGTGGGCTGGGCGCTCGCACTGATCATGCTGTTGCTGCTGAGATCCTGGTGGCTGGCCGCCTTCGCCGGCCTGTTGCTCGGTGTTCACCTGGCCTGGATGGCTCCGGCTGTGCTGGCCCGGCTGTCGGCCAACCCGGTCCCCGACGGCACGCCGATTCGGGTGCTGACCATCAATGCCCAGTTCGGCGGGGCCGACGTCGGCGAACTGGCCCGGCTGGTGCACTCGGACTCGATCGACCTGGTCGCCGTCCAGGAGATGACCGAGGAGTTCGAGACCAGGTTCAGCGCGGCGGCCGGTGCGCAGTTGCCCCACCATGTGGCCTATCCGGCCGGCAACCTGGCCGGCGGCTCGGGCATCTGGTCGCGCTGGGACCTGAGCTCGGAGGGCCGGCTGCCCTCCCAGTACGCGATCCCCAAGGTGCGCGCCGTCGTCCCTGGGGTGGGCGAGATCCAGGTCATCGGCGTGCACACGTTATCTCCGATAGCCGGGCGGGTACCGGGCTGGCGCGCGGACCTGGCCATGCTGGCCCACCAGGCCCGGGCTGGATCAGGTCCCCAGCTCATGCTCGGAGACTTCAACGCGAGCCGCGACCATGCGCCTTTCCGGGAGGTGCTTTCCGGTCCACTGGCGGACGCCGCTGAGACATCGGTGCTGGTGCCCTGGCGGGTGCTGACCTGGCCCACTGACCGCCGCTACACGCCCCCGCTGGTCCGGATAGATCACGTGTTGATGTCCAGGCACGATTTCTCGGCGATCCGGGTTCGGTCGGTGCGGATCCGTGGCACTGATCACGAGGCGGTGCTGGCCGATCTGGTCGTGCGCGCGACCACCGGTTCGGCGGCATGACATTTTGGCCGGCCTGTGCCTCAGGTATCCGGACGAGCTGCCGATACAGGTGGCACCTCAGGGATGGTGACGGGCGATCATAAGCGTAGAGTAGTCATCTGACTACATAGGGATTTCGACGGCCTCGACCCGGCGGGTGCGCGCCTTTCATCGGCATACCATCGGGCCTCGGTGACGGAGTGATGGCATGACTCAGGTGTTCGCGGACGACGATCAGGCCAGTCCGGCCGTTCTGATCGGATTCCCGATGCAGAGACCGGCGCCCACCTGGGGACATGAACCGGCCCTGGCTCCAGCGATGATGCCCGGAAAGGGCGTTCGCGTCGTCCGCTGTATCGGTTGTGAGCGCGACACCCTGCCGCGAGCCGGCGACGGCGCCCCACTGTGTTACCGATGCTGCGAGATGCAGGCCGATGCGGGCCGGCCCAGCCGCTCCGGTCTTTCCCTGCGCTCCTGGCGGCGCCGGGCCGATTGATCGGCCAGTTCGGCAGGGCCAGCGCCACCAGGCGTTGCGCTCGATCTTCGATCACATGAGGTAGCCCACTCGGGCGAGATCGGGAGCTGCGGCTCACCCGGCCACCCGGCGGCGTCGATGGTGTGACAGCCATATCTGATGACGCATGGGGGGCAGATGCCGGGGCCGCGGGGCCATGGCCGGCCTGCGCTGGCCAGCCTGAGATCACAGTTGCCCGGTTGGGTCCCTGCGCGCGGCCTTCGCGATGAGGACTGGGCCGGACGGCATCGGTTGCTGTCCTGGCTGCTGATCCTGACTGCTCCCGCATTGACCGGGTTCGGCCTGTGCGACGGATCCCTCGGCACCGCCTGGTTGTTGTCCGTCTCCATGATCGGCCTGTGCTCGGCCGGGGCGATCGTGTTGTCTGGGCGGGTTCTCCCGTCGATGTGTGTGGCCCTGGGCCTGACCGCCGCCAGCGCCGGTCTCGTCGCCGTCTGCCATGGCTGTCTCGAGGCGCATTTCGCCTTCTTCGTGGCGGTCGCGGCGCTAGCCCTGTACCGGGACTGGGCGCCCTTCGGCGTCTTCCTGGTCGCTACCGTGACCCATCATTTCCTGTTTGGGCAGATCTATCCGCAGTACATCTTCGGCAATCCGGCTGCGGTGCAGCATCCGCTGCGCTGGGCCCTGATCCATGGACTGGCGGTGCTTGCGTCGGCCTCCATGCAGGTCGTCGGCTGGCGGCTGACTGAACGGGAGGAGGCGCGCGCCGACGCGGATCTGAGTCAGAGCAGGGCCCAGTTCGAGGTGTCCTTCGACGAGACCCCGGTCCCGATGATCATGCTTTCGCCGGGCGGGCGGCTGACCCGGGTGAATTCGGCCTACCGGCGCTGGCTGGAGATCCCGGAGATCCCGCCGGAGGGGCTCTGGTTACCGGACTTGCCGATCACTCCGATCGATCCTGAGGAAGTCCCGATGATGGACCAGTTACTGGCCGGGACGGCCACGGAAGCACCGATCGAGCGGACCTACCGGCACGACGATGGCCGGATCCTGCACGTGGAGGTGCACGGCTCGCCGGTCCGCGATCGGGCTGGGCAGATCCGGCTGGTGGTGGCCCACTGCATGGACGTCACCGAGAAACGCCGACACGAGGCCGAACTGCGGCGCAAGGTGCGGGAGGACTCGCTGACCGGACTGCTCAGCCGGGCCGCCTTCGAGAGCGACCTGCTGGCCTTGCTGCACGACGCGGACCGTGAGGTCTGCGTGATCTACATCGACGTCGACCGGTTCAAGACGGTGAACGACAGCTACGGCCACGGGGTGGGCGACGAGGTGCTGCGCTCGCTGTCGGCCCGCCTGCAGGAAATCGCGCCGCCTGGTTCGCTGCTGGCCCGGCTGGGCGGTGATGAGTTCGCGGTGGCCGTGCCTGGTCACCCGGGCGAGGGCGAGCGGGTCGGCCAGGCGATCGTGGCCTCGTGCGAGAGCCCGTTCAAGGTGGCCGGTGGCTACCTGCAGGTGACGGTCAGCGTCGGACTGTCGATCGCCGAGTCGGCAGATCAGGCCGAACAGGCGGTGATTTCGGCGGACGCCGCGATGTACGCCGCCAAGCAGACCGGTCGCGATCAGCTGATGATGTTCAACGACGAGATGCGGCTGGACACCGGTCGCCGGGTCGCGGGGGAGCTGCTGCTGCGGGAGGCGCTGGACGGCGATCGATCGCAGACGATGCCGGTGTGGTTCCAGCCGATCGTGGCGCTGGACACCCGGCGGGTGGTCGGGGCCGAAGCACTGGTCCGGCTGCAGACGATGGACGGCGACGTGGTGGCTCCGGGAGTGTTCGTGCCGGTGGCCGAGGAGACCGGCCTGGTGGTGCAGGTCGGAGAGCATGTGCTGCGAACCGCGGTGGGGCATCTGTGCCGCTGGGGTGACCGGATCTCCTACGTCTCGGTCAACGTGAGCCCGCGGCAGCTGTCGGAATCGGGCTTCCTGCCCATGCTGACCTCGATACTGGAGCACTGCGGGCTGGAGGATCGGTCCAAGCTGGTGCTCGAGATCACCGAGACGTCCCTGCTGAGCACCAGCGTCGACCTGACCGAGCTGTTGGGCGCGATCAAGGCGCTGGGGGTGCGGCTGGCCCTGGACGACTTCGGCACCGGATACTCATCGCTCACCTGGCTGAAGTCCGTTCCGGCCGACATCGTCAAGCTGGATCGGTCGTTCGTCGCCGGGCTGTCGCGGGACGCCGACAAGGCCTCGATCATCTCGGCCGTACTGTGGCTGGCCACCTCGCTGGGCATGTCGGTGGTCGCCGAAGGGGTTGAGGACGTCGAGGACTGGATCGCTTTGGAGCGGGCCAGATGTCCTGCCGCACAGGGCTTCCTGTTCAGCCGGCCGGTGACGCCGGAGGATCTGGAACGGCTGATGACGCTGACCGACCCGTCGTCCATCCGGCCGGTCGTGCTGCCCAAGCCCCGGCTGGCCTCGACGCCCGGCGATGGCCCGGTCTCGGCTCCGACCATCCTCTCCTCGGCCGATCCGGCGCTGAAAGAAGCCATCGAGTTCGACCGGGCCCGACGGCTGGGTCTGGTTTCCGGCAACGACCCGGCTGAGGCCGGCGAACCCCGGCCTGGTGGTCTCTGAGAACCGCGGACCACCCCGGTTAGGGCGCCGTTGGGCTTCGGCCTGGCGCCACACCAATAGCTCTCTTTGGATCTGCTGAGGCCCGTTCAGGCGCATTTGCCGAGTGGTGTGGCGGCCTCGCCAACGCTGGGCGCCGCGGTGCGCAGGCGTGACAGACTGGCTGATGCGCTTCGAGCCGGTCCTGCCGGTCCGCGGCGTACGGAGGGCTGGCCGAGCGGCCGAAGGCGGCAGTCTTGAAAACTGCTGGGGCGGCAACGTCCCCGGGGGTTCGAATCCCTCGCCCTCCGCTTCGTGACGTTTCAAGATGCGAGCGGCTCAAACCCAAGCTGAAGGTCTGATAGACGGTCTCGCACCAAAGCAACCCGGTGCTGCCGTCACCGGGTTGCTTCCTGCGTCGTTCTGAGAGGCATTGGGTCATGAATCAGCGGGGTCCAGAAACAGAACCCGAAGAAGACGATGATGTTGCCCAGGCGCCGGCTGCACCCGATGATCCGCCGGTGAAGCCCGATGAGCCCGCGAACCCGGCCTGATCTGTAAGCGTTCTCACGGCCTGAGAGAACAGCCCGCACGCGAGCAGCCGGCTGAGGACCTCGGCACGGCTGACTGTCCGATCGGGGCGTCGTCCTCAGTCTCTTCAGTCGCCGTTAGGTGGTTGTGAAGTGGCCTGCCCGAGAGTTTGAACCAGTCAGACCGGCTCATCCGAGAGACGAATCCGCAGCCAGCTGAGCATCTCAAACGACAGGGAGCAGGACCATGAGCACGAACATCACCGTCACTCCGCGTGTGGACGGCGACCCGCAGCCCGATGTGATGGGCCTGCTGCTGGCCCACCGCACCATGCTGCGCGACCTGCGCCGGCTGAGCGTGCTGAGCCAGCAGATCGCTGACGGCGCCATCATTCTCACGCCCCGGCGGGCGAACGCTATCGCGACCTACCTGGAGGACCTGTGCACCTCGATCCATCACCACCACAGCGCTGAGGACGACATCCTCTGGCCGGTGATCGAGGCGTCGGCCGGTGCGCACGTCGACCTGACCGAACTCAGCGATGATCACGCTGTGCTGGATCCCAAGCTGGACCGGGTCCGGGCCGGAGCGGCGGCCCTGCGCTCACGCGAATCACTGCCCCAGAGCCGTTCTGCGCTGGCCGCTGACCTGGCCGACCTGCGGGACACCCTGACCGAGCACATCGAGGAGGAGGAACGCGACATCATCCCGGTGATCCATCGGTACGTCTCAGTGGCGGACTGGAACCGCGTCGAGGCCGCCATCCGCAAGAACGGCGCCAAGTTCATGTTCGAAGTGCCGCGGGTGATCGGCGTCTGCACGCCGGAAGAGATCGCGAAACTGGAAAGCGAGAACGGCTTCGCCATCAAGGTGCTGGCCACAGTGTTGCCGCTGATCTTCCGCCGCCGCGAGCGCCTCGTCTTCGGGGCGGCGAGCTGAACGACGCCGCCGACGCCCCAACTGCACCTGGCCGTCAGTCCCGTCCGAGCGCTGCGAGGGCTGCCGCCACCTCCATCCGGACGGCGGCGGCCCTCGCCCTGTGCTGAGCGACGTCCTCCTTCCGCCGCAGGACGGCGGCCAGTTCGGCCAGGGCGTCGTCCACCGGCCCGGCGTAGAGCGTGCCGGCGTCCAGGCCAGCGATCCGTCCGCTGAACGGCCGCAACTCCTCGAACAACCGGGCCGCTTGAACCGTGTCGCCGATCCGGGCAGCGGCCATGGCCCGAAACGTGGTGCGGCCGAGCCAGCCGAAATCCCTGGCGCTGGGGGCCATTGACGCCCATGCACGTTCCGCCTCGTCGCGGTGCCCGGCCGCGAGCAGGGCCAGAACCAGAGCAGGCGTCATCAGTCCGGGAAACTGTTGCTCAACCTGCTCCAGCTCGCCGGTGAGCGGGGCGAAATCATCAGTCAGCAGGGCCACCCCAACCTTGCCCACCAGCGCCATCAGCGCACCGTTCATCGCTCCCGCCTCGGTCAGGCGGCGGGCCACCTGCAGGTAGTGCTCCAGGCCGGCGTCCAGCCGCCCAGCCAGCAGATCGAGCAGGCCGGAGAAGCAGGCCAAGATGGCCAGCAGCGAACCCAGCTCACCGTTTCCGCAGTGCGCCACCGCAATGGCCACGTGATCCAGGGCGGACTCCAGATCGGTGCGGGAGGCGGCCTCCAGGAACAGCAGCCAATGCGCGACGGCCTCGTAGTCCACCAGCCGGGCGGCGGCCGCATGTTCGCGCAGTTCCTCGCTGATCGGCTTGCGCAGGTGCATCAGGTCCGGCCCCAGGCTGGCGAAGGCGACCGCATTGAGGGCCGCGGCCAGCAGCCGGACAGCGCCGTGGTCAGATCCCTGATCGGGTCCCGCGTGCTGCGTGTGCACCTGCCGGGCGATGGCCAGCGCCTCCTGAGCGGCCTGGTTGGCGGCGGCGACGTCCTGGGACTCGACCTCGCGAAAACGAGCCAGCAGCAGACCTGCCCGCTGCGCACCGGCCGGGCCGGTGGCCAGCGCCGAGTCGATCGCAGCCAGGATGGCCGGGTCGGGCGGACCGCCGCGGGCCGACCAGACCATGGGAGCGTCCCAGGCCTGCAGCGCCGAAACGATCAGATCCTTTCGCCCAGTGGCCACCGCGGCCGGCACCGCCCGGAGGTAGAGCACCCGGGCCCGGGCCGTGTCGCCGCTGCGGGCGCAGGCGGTCACGGCCGGAATCAGCAGCGCGAGCAGATCACCGGTCCGGTCCGGCGCCGAGCCGGTCCTGCGCTCGGCCAGGTCGTACAGGTTCAGTGCGGCCATCCACTGCCGGGTGGCGTCGGTGAACGCGCCGACCGCCTCGGCGTCCCGCGCCGCGGCAACCACGTACGGGATCGCCTCCAGGGCGGTGGCCGGGCCAGCCGCGGCCTCGGCGTGACGGGCCAGAATAGCCGGTGCGACGCCGAACGCGTTGTCCCGCAACACTTCCAGAGCTCGCGCATGCAATCGCGAGCGTCGCAGCAGCGGCATGTCCTCGTAGAAGGTGTCGCGCACCAGGGCGTGGGTGAAACGAACCCGGCCGGGGCCCGGTTCGTCCAGCAGACCGGCCAGCACGGCCGGTTCGAGCGCCTCGATCAGTTCGTCCGGGTCCCGGCGAGCCACCTGGGCCAGGACGTCGATGTCGGTCTCCCGGCCCAGCACCGCCGCCTGGCGCAGGGCGGTCATTACCGCATCCGGCAGCCGGGCCGCCCGCCGGCGCAGCACCTCCCGGACCCCGGCTGGCACGGCCGAGCGGGCCGCAGCCGGTCCCTCGGCCACCGTGAGCCGCACGAGTTCCCGGACGAACAGCGGGTTTCCGCCGGTTCGCTCGGTCAGCAGGGCGATCGTCTCCGGTGCCGCGCCGGGCAGCCCGAAGTCAGCCGCCAGGACGGCGACCGCCGCCGGGTCCAAGCCGCGAAGCCGCAGCCGGGCCAGGGTGACCGGCACCAGCGTGCTCAGGGTCGCGGCCATCTCCCCCGCCTGGACTCCAGCCCCAGGGCCTCAGCGGTAAGGCCGAACGCCATGCCCAAGTGTCCGGGC
>CALMAR010000375.1 GCA_937859855.1 uncultured Kineosporia sp. | reverse complement strand
GATCAGAGGCCCCGGCCCGTTCCTCTTCCTCGGTGAACGGGCGGTTGCGCCGGCCCCGGCGCTCCCGCAGGGTGTCCAGCAGATCGATCGCCGGAGGATCCTCCGGCACAGGGTGCACTGATCCGCCGGCTTCGACGTCGAAGACCTGCTCCCGGATCGAGCCCTCGCGTACGGGAGCCAGCCGTCGTAGCCCGCTGTCGGGGGCCGTAATCTCCGGCTCATCACCGATCAGCCAGCGAGCCTCGTCGTCCTGGGCGATCACATGGCGCACGACCTGGTTGAACGTCCAGCGGGCCTGGCGCGGCTTGTTCCCAGTCACGAAGTCCAGCCTCACCGTCCAGCTGCCGTCCTCGGCGCGCCAGGCGTCCCAGACCACAGCGTCCAGGTCGACCTCGCGACGGCTCAGCCGCTCGGCCACCAGATCACCCAGGGTGTCGTCCGAACTGCCGCGACGGCGTACTGATACAGCCCGGGCCAGCCCGGCGATGTATTCGCGCTCGGCCAGCACCGGGCCCTCGTAACGCCGGACATGGGCCAGCGGTACCCCGGCGGCACCGGCCACCTCCTCGGCGGTCTCACCGGCCCGGATCCGAGCCTGGATCTCCCGGGGGCGCAGCCCGCCCTCGGATTCGAGCTGGAGCTGGCTGAGCCGCACCCGGTCGCTGCGGACAGCGGCTCGCAGGGCGTCATCCACCCGCAGCCGGAATCTTTGCCCGCCCGGCCCGGCCAGCAGCAGATGATCGCCGTCATCGTGAACGCCGACGAGCGCGAGGTCGTCCATGCTCACACTCCCTCCGGCCCCAAACCTGGGCAAGACTGTGCCACTTCGTACCCCGATCGCGAAGCACGTCGCTCGCATGTCGGGGCGCGGATCACGATAGATCTGGCCAATCCGGCGACG
Organism: uncultured Kineosporia sp.; assembly: GCA_937859855.1. Next base: position 3,723 of record CALMAR010000375.1, on the reverse strand, counting down.
GTGTCCCGAGCCATCGGCCCCGATCGGGCAGTATCTACCAGCGTGACGATGGATCCGCTGCCCGTGGAGCAGCCCGATGTCCCGCCCAGCAGCCGCAGCGGGGAGACCGTGCCCGCGCTCTGGCCCTATGACGGAGTCCTCCTGCTCTCCTTCGGAGGTCCGCAGGAGCCGGCGGACGTCATGCCGTTCCTGCGCAACGTGACCATCGGACGTGGCATCCCCGAGGAGCGGCTGGCTCAGGTGGCCGAGCACTATCTGCACTTCGGCGGTCGCAGCCCGATCAACGATCAGAACCGGGCCCTGCTGGAGGCGATCCGCGCGGAGCTGACCAGCCGCGGGCTGAATCTGCCGATGTACTGGGGGAACCGGAACTGGGCGCCTTTCGTCGCCGACGCGCTGCGGGAGGCCTACGACGACGGGGTCCGCCGGATGCTCGCCATCGTGACCAGTGCTTACCCCAGCTACTCCGGCTGCCGGCAGTATCGGGAGGATCTGGCCGAGGCGCTGATCGAGCTGGCCGGGGAGAACCGGGAGCTGGTGGTCGACAAGGTCCGGCACTACTGCAACCACCCCGGTTTCATCGCCCCGGTCGTGGACGCCGTGGTGGCCGGGGCCGCCGACGTCCCGGCCGGGTCGCGGATCGTGTTCGTCACCCACTCGATCCCGGTCGAGATGGACCAGCTGGCCGGTCCCGGCGGTGCCGCCTACACCAGCTCGCATCGGGATGCCTGCCAGGTGACCGCCCGGCTGGCCGCCCGTCGACTGGGCTATGACCCTGAATGGGACCTGGTCTTCTGCTCCCGGTCGGGGGCGGCGTCCCAGCCCTGGCTGGAGCCGGACATCGGTGATCACCTGGCCGCGCTGGCCGATGCGGGTGTTCCCGGCGTCGTGGTGGTGCCGATCGGCTTCGTCAGCGACCACATGGAAGTGGTGTTCGACCTGGACGCCGAGGCCGAACTGACCGCGGCCACGCTGGGGCTGCCGTTCGTCCGGGTCGCCACCGCCGGCGTGGATCCGCGGTTCGTGGCCGGTCTGGCCGATCTGCTCTGCGAACGCGCCGCCGCCGAGCGCGGCGAACAACCCGAGCGCCCGACGCTGGGCGAGCACGGTCCATGGCACGACGTCTGCCCAGCCGGATGCTGCCCGAATCCGCGTAACCCCGAACGCCCGGCCGCCTGTGGTCAGGACTGGGTGCTGCGGGCGCCGGTATGACCGGCCCGGGGCCTGACCACCCGGCTGATCCCCTGGCTCTGATGAAGTTGGCCGCCGCCGTCGCCCGGGAGGCTGCTGAGCTGATCCTGGCTGCGGAGGACAAGCCCGAGGTCGAAGCGACCAAGTCCAGCGCCACCGATGTCGTCACCGCCATGGACCGGGCGGTCGAGGATCTGCTGGTGCAGCGCCTGCGGCAGGCCCGCCCGGAGGACGGCGTGCTCGGTGAGGAGCGCGGCGCCCAGGCCGGGACCAGCGGCGTCACCTGGGTTCTGGATCCGATCGACGGAACGGTGAACTATCTCTACGGACGCCCGGACTACGCGGTCAGTGTGGCCGCCGTGACCGGCGACCCGATGACTCCAGGTGCTTGGCGGCCGCTGGCTGGATGTGTGCTGCAGCCGGCCACGGGTCACACCTGGACGGCAGCCGCTGGACAGGGCGCATGGCGGGGTTCGCATCGGCTGCGGCTGGGACCCCCGCCTGAGCTGAGCCAGTCCTTGATCAGCACCGGTTTCGGCTATCGGGCCCAGCGCCGGGCCGGGCAGGCCGCGGTAGTGGCTCGGCTGCTGCCGCAGGTCCGGGACATCCGCCGGGTTGGCAGCTCCGCGCTGGATATGTGCGGCGTGGCCTGCGGTACCTCCGACGCCTACTACGAGCGCGGGGTGAACGTCTGGGACGTCGCTGCCGCGACCCTGGTGCTGACCGAGGCCGGTGGCAGCCTACGCGGGCTGGGGGACGCCCCGCCCAGCCCGGAGATGGTGGTCGCCGCCGGTCAGCCCCTGTGCGACACGCTGGCCGAGCTGCTGACTGACCTCGGCGCGGACGCTGATCCGGACGGTCAGTGACCGCTGACCGGCGACTCGTCCCGCCCGATCAGCTCAGCCACTCCGGTCAGCTCAGCCACTCCGGTCAGCCTGGCCCGGTCAAGCCGTCACCGGGGCGGTCCAGGGTGATGCCGTGGTCGGTGGCGATCCGGCTGAGCCCCTCGAGCTCGCCCAGGTGCAGAGTGACGGCGTAGTCGTCGTCCATGTCCCGGGCCTGATCCAGCGAGCGCTGCGCGTCGATGAGCCGCTGGCGGATCTGTGCATCGAAGTCATTCATCCATCACCTGTCCAGCTGGCTCGTCGCTGAGGGGAAGATCTGACTCTACGGCCATCAACGGACCGGTGGAATGGCCAGCACCCTTCTGGTCAGCGACTGCTCAGCGACCGGCTGATGAGCAGCTGGTGCAGAGCCTGCCTCCAGCAGGCGTCTCCGGGTCCGGAGCCACCCAAGGCATCGGCCCCGGGGTGGTCATCCGGCCGGAGCGCAGGGGACGATTCGGGAGCCTCAGGTTACTATGGCCAATCGCAGTTGCGACTGATCTACGCACGGTGACACAGGCCAGCTCACACCGTGCGCGGACCGTGATCCACCACCCAAAACCAGACACGCCCGGGGGCAGGTTCGCGTGCCGCGGCGGGGTAGTGCACAATCCCTGCCGCGAGCGGGCACAAAACGGCCCCAGCAAGCGTTAACCAGCCGCGCGCAGGGGGCGGACTGCACGTTCAGCCGGATCTCCGGATCGGCTGACCGGAACTCCGCCGGAGTACGACCCGCGAGCATCAACAGACAGACCCACGGAGTGTGACCCATGGCAACTGACTACGACGCCCCGCGCAAGACCGACGATGACCTCAACGAGGACTCCCTCGAAGAGCTCAAGGCCCGGCGCGTCGACAAGACCGCAAGTGCGGTCGATGAGGATGAGACCGAGGCGGCAGAAGGCTTCGAACTGCCGGGTGCCGACCTGTCCAACGAAGAACTGTCCGTTCGGGTACTGCCCAGGCAGGCTGACGAGTTCACCTGCTCGCGCTGCTTCCTGGTGCATCACCGCAGCCAGCTCGCCAGTGACAAGGGCGGCCAGCTGGTCTGCAAGGAGTGCGCGGCCTGAGCGGCCCAGACGTCGTCATTGACCGGCGTCCGATCCGCCGGGAGACCAGCGGGAGACCGCTGGCCCATACGCAGTCCGGCCGGTATCAGCTCCAGTCAGCGTTTCAGCGCTGACATCAGGCGGTCCGGCGTCCGGCTGGAAACCAGCCAGTACGGCGCCGGATCATCAGGATCGCGCAGCACTACCTTCACCCCCAGGGGCAGCCAGCCCCGGATACACAGATAGGCCCGGGCGTCGAGCGATCGGCCCCGGGCCGATCTCATCTGCTGCGCGGTCAGCTCCTCCGGATCGCCGATCAGGGTTCGCCGGATCCGGGCCCGGCCAGCCCGCAGCCACTGCTCGTCGACCTGGACCAGCGGCGTGCTCATCGCCAGCAGCGCGAGCAGCACCAGCACCCCGGTGATCGCGGTCACGACGGCGATCCCCCGGTTCAGTGGGGCCGGGATCAGGCCCAGCAGCGCGCCCAGCCCGGCCCCCAGTCCCCAGATCAGCGGCGATGGCCAGAGCCGTTCCGAATACACCGTGGCCGGGCGGGCGGCCGCGGGGGCAGGCGATGGTGGAGCTGGTCGCCGAGTGGC
>CALMAR010000374.1 GCA_937859855.1 uncultured Kineosporia sp. | reverse complement strand
GGTCAGCGCGGTGAATCCGCCCGCTCCCGATGATGGTGGCGCGGCGGCCGGGGCTGGCAGAAGGGGCGGCTGGATGAGGACGGTGCGGCTCACTGGCCGGGCCACAGCAGTGCTGGACCGGGAGGTCAGGGTCAGGCTGTAGGCACCCGGCAGCGGCAGGGAACCGTCGCTCAGCCGGCCGTTCCAGCTGGCCCGGAAGGACTGACCGGCCCGGACCTGGCCGCTGCCGGTGAAGATCACGGCCCCGGTGCAGGCCTGAGTGACCCTCAGGCTCCAGCTCTGGGCGCTCAGCGAGCGAGCACTGATCCAGGCCGGAGCGCCGGGGGTGGTGCTGATCGGTGAGCCGGCCGGGTTGGTCAGCTCAGCCCGGATCAGGGACCTGACCCGCTGCCGGATGTGCGGCAGGTACGGGTACAGGTAACGGCCTGGGCAGGCGGTGTGCCCGGTGTTGCGGTGTCCCATCACCACCGGCAGGGTCACCGTGGTTCCGGCCCGGTAGCGGGCGGTGCCCCCACCGGCCGAGGTGAGCCGGGTGGTGCCGAGCGGGTCACGGTGGTTGAGGTCCAGCTTCCAGGCGATCACCCGGGCGACCGCCTCGACCGAGGAGGCGGACGGCCGGACCTTGTCGTAGTTGCCGATCACCGAGACACCGAAGGTGTAGCTGTTGAAGCCACCGGCATGAGCACCCATCACGGCCTTGCCGATGCCGCCGGCCCGGCCCTCCCAGATCCTTCCGAACCGGTCGACCAGCGCGTTGTAGCCGATGTCGCTCCAGCCGCGATGCAGGTGGTAGGCGTAGTCGCCGCGGATGATCGCGGGCACCTGGGCCTTGGAGTAGTGGTTCGGGCCAGCGGTGTGATGGATCACCGCCGCCTTGATCGTGCTCATGTAGGCCGGTGCGTGCCGGACCTTGCTCTCGTCTGCTCCCCAGGCCCGGCGGCTGTAGATCGGCGGCTGGACGGCGCCGGCGGCCTGCACGGCGCTGCTGCGCACCTGCGGCTGAAGCGGTAGCTGCGGGACGGCTGGCGGCGGGACAGCCGGCTGCGGGACGGCGTCGGCCGCCGCCGAGCCGGGATCGATCAGGTCGGCCCGCAGGTCGGGGGGCAGCGATCCCGAGCGCACCGCGACCCGGCCCTGCACGCCGTCGCTGGGACCCACCCACAGGCTGGAGGTGCCAGACCGCAGGCCCGCGGCGGCGGCTTGGGCTGGGCTCAGCCCCGTCGCCGCGACCGGGTCCTCGGTGCTGTCGTCGTGATCGGTGTCCAGTTCCGTCCACGGCGTCCAGGCCGGCGCCTTCTCGTGCTGCCGCCGGGTGCGGACCGAGATGGCCAGGTCCGGTGGTGTGCCGACCGGCCGCCAGGTGACGCCCAGGGTCTGGAAGTCCGCCACCGTGCTCGGAGCGGTCAGGATCGCGGCGCCCCGGCCGGCCACCGCGGCGGAGACCTTCGCCGGGCGCAGCGGCAGACTGGTGAACCGGGGCCGGACTGGACGTGGGCTGGCCTGGGCCGCAGGCACGGGCAGGCTGCCCTGAGCTGGGGGGGCCGGGGAGGTGGACGCCGCCGAACTGGCTGCCGGAGCGATCACGGCGAGGGAGCTCAAGGCAGTCATCAGGACGGCAGCGGACAGGACGACGCGAGACTGAGCGAGCGTTGCGGGCATGAACGAGCGACTCCAGAGGTGCTTACGGGGGACAACCAGCTAAGCACGCAAAGTAGCCGACCGTGTACAGGCTGTTCGGCTCGGTCGCTGTGAATCCGTTCCCGGCGCCCGCTCTGGACACCCTGCCGGGGCGGCCGCTCAGAGGGGCTTGCGCAGGACCATCAGGACGTAGTCACGGGACAGGTCGGTACGCGGATAGCGGCCCAGCACATCCTCGAAGCGCTGATAGAAGTCCTCGTCGATCGCAGCCACCGTGTACGACCGGTGCATGATCTCGAAACCGAGCTGATCGGCGTAGAACTCGTAGTGCAGCCAGCTGAGCCGGTTCACCCAGGCCAGGCCGATCGGATCACGGCCATTCGCGACGTCCCACTCCCGCACCACCTCGTCACTGAACAGCAGATGCGGCCAGGGGAAGAAGATGTGGCGGTAGCGGTGCGAGGCCTGCGGGCCGGCGTACAGGTTGGCCCTGATCCAGGCCAAGCCGCCGGGACGCAGCAAATCGTAGGTGGCCTTCAGCATCGCGTACGGGTGAGTCACATGCTCCCACACCGTGAACGACAGCACCCGATCGAAAGAGTCCGGCTGGAAAGGGCTTTCAACGCTCAGGTCGGCGCACTCGAAGTGCACCCGGGGGCCCGAGAGCTGATCCCACGGCACGTAGTGCGCGACGTCCACCCCATGCGCGTCCGCACCCAGATTGTGCGCCAGGGACCACACCTCGAAACCGTTTCCGCAGCCGATCTCCAGGGTGCGCTGACCGGCCAGGCCGACCATGTTGTGCACCCAGGTGATCCGCCGCTTGGCCGCGGCGGTCAGCGCCTCCGGGTCATAGGTCGGTGGCTTGGGCACGATCGGGCGCCCGGCGTACTCGGCGTTCAGCTTGTCCAGCAGGGCGGCGTCATAGACCTTCGCGCCCTCGCCGGTGGCGTACAGGGTGCGCACCCGGTGCCCGGACCCGGTGATCTCCGGCGGCTGCTTCCATTCCTGGCCGGCCGGCATCGGAGGCACCCGGGGCAGTCCCAGTGGCGGCTTGACCACGCTCTGGCCCGGCCGTTGCCGATCGGCGTCCGGAGTCCGCCGGGGCGGGTTGACCCGATCGTTCAGCCTGCGGATCGAAACCCGGCCCTTGCGCACCGCCGGGCCGAGCAGGGGACGCAGGATGGTCTTGGTGCGCTGCCTGAACGAGGCTGGCTGCTTGGTCGAGGTGGTCATCCCTGGCCCTCTTGGCTCGATGAACGGTTCGGCACGGCGCTGGTGCTGGCAAGGAAGTCGGCGATGATATCCGCGATCCGCGGTCCGGCGGCACCGTCCCACAGCGGCGGGCGGGCCAGTGGGGGTGCCGGCCGCTCCCCCGGCCCGGCCGCCAGCACCTCATCCAGCGTGGCCAGCACCTCGTCCGGACCGACCAGCTGGTTGGTGCCGTTGGTGATGGTCACCGGCCGCTCGGTGTTGGCCCGCATGGTCAGGCACGGGACGCCGAGCACGGTGGTCTCCTCCTGTACCCCGCCGGAATCGGTGAGGACGGCGGCCGCATCGCGGACCAGGCCCATGAAACTGGTGTAGGGCAGCGGGTCGACCACCATCACCCCCGGCGACTCCATCAGCCCGGCCGCCTCCAGTGCCCCTCGCCCACGCGGATGCAGGGGGATCACCAGCGGAAGCCGCTCCCCGATCTTGCGGAGCACCGACACCAGCTGAGCCACCGCCTGCGGATCGTCCACGTTCGAGGGCCGGTGCAGAGTGGCCACCACGTAGTCGCCGGTCAGGCCGTACCGGGCCCGGGCCGCGGCGGCGTCGAAGGCATCCAGGTGCGACAACAGAGTGTCGATCATCGGATTGCCGACGAAATGCATCCTGGCGTCGGCCACGCCCTCCCGGGCCAGATGACCCATCGCTTCGGCGCTGGTCACGAACAACAGATCAGCGACCTGGTCAGTCAGCCGCCGGTTGATCTCCTCCGGCATGGTGTTGTCGAAGCTGCGCAGGCCGGCCTCCACATGGGCCATCGGGATCTGCAGCTTGGCCGCGACCAGAGCGGCTGCGACCGTGGAGTTCACGTCGCCGTAGACGACCACCAGGGACGGCTGGCGGGCGATGAAAAGCTCCTCCAGCCCGACCATCACCGCGGCGGTCATGCTCGCGTGCGAGCCGGAACCCACGCCCAGATTGACGTCGGGATCGGGCAGTCCGAGCTCGTCGAAGAAGACCCGGCTGAGCCGGTCGTCGTAGTGGGGCGCGGTGTGCACCAGCAGGGGGCGTAGCGGCCGGGCGCGGTGTGCGCGCTGGGCCAGCGCGGCGATCACCGGGGCCGCCTTGGGGAAGTTGGGCCGGGCCCCGGTGATGTGGACGACGTCCACCGAACCGGTCACGACATCCACCCGGCCGTCATCAGCACTCATACCGGCACTCGCTCCCGCTCAGGCAGCTGCTGGCCCGGGATCCGGCCGGTGTCGGCCCAGACCCTCATGTCCTGAGCGAAACGCTCCGCGACCGCCTCCCGGCCGATCCGCTGGCCGATCTCCGCCGCTGCCGCGAAGGCCCGGGGCAGGTCCAGCTCCAGGCAGGCGGCCACGGCGTCCCGCAGCCCGCCCGGGTCGTCCTCGTCGTACACCACCGCTGCCTGCGTCCCGGTCACCAGTGGCATCGATCCGGATGCCGACGGCAGCAGGGCCGGCCGACCAAAGCTGAGGCCCAGAGCCAGGACTCCAGAGTTCAGCGAGCGCCGGTAAGGCAGCGCGACCACATCCGCCGCCCGCACCAGAACCTGGATGTCGGCGTCGGCGATCTTGCCCGGCAACAGCCGGACGGCGGGTTCGTGGATGGCCCGCCGGACGAACTCCGCCGTCTCACTGGCCGAGTCGGGCTTGCCCGCCACGATCAGGGTGATCGCGCCGGGACGGTCCCGGTTGACGTCCTGGACAGCGCTCAGCAGCTCGGACATGCCCTTGTAGGGCTTGAGCGCTCCGGTCAGCAGGAGCGCGACCGACCCGTCTGGGATCCGCAGGCGGCGCCGGGCGTCGTCCCGGCTGATCCAATCCGGATACACCCCCTGATAGCCGGGGTGATCGCAGTGATAGAGCCGATCGGCCGGGAGAGTCAGCCAGGGCGAGAGCATCTGCGCGGTCTGCTGGCTCATCACATGGATCAGCTCGGCCCGTTCGGCCACCCGCCGCCGCAGCGCCACCTCCTGCTCCTCGAACCGGATGTCGTGCGGCAGCACGTTGTGGATGGTCCAGGCCAGCCGGGCACCCCGAGCCAGCAGCCGATCCAGCAACTCGGTGTGCTCATCCACTGCTGCGCGCGCCTGCTGGGCATCCTCCGCCGAGCTGAGCACCTGGTTCAGCCAGTGCAGATGCACCACCAGAGGCAGATCGTGCGGCCAGCCCCAGGTACCGCTACCCAGGGTCCCGGCCCGGAACGCGGGTGCGGCGACCATGCCGTGATCGAAGAAGCGGGAGTAGAGCACCGCCTGGTAGGGGTTCCCGGTGTAGAACGGCGTGAACGCCCAGACCACCGGTGACCGGTTCACCGGAACCCGGGACACCGCGGCCAAGGTTTCGGCCACCCAGCCCACCCCGGCCTGATCGCGGCCGGGCAATGACATCAGCATCAGCGCAGTCCCTCCAAGGCCCCCGGGGCCGCCAGAGCCTGCCGGTCAGCGAACCGCTGCGCGGCGAACCGGTACACCTCGTCGAAGGCCCGGCCGTTGCCCGCCCAGGTGCGTTCCCGCCGCACCCATGCCTCAGCGTCGCGGACCCGCTGGGCCAGTGCCTGCGGCTCGCTCATCAGCCGGGCCACGACCGCGGCCAGCGATCCCGGCTGCCCGGCCTCGAACACGAACGCGCGCTGCTCGTCCGGACCGGCGATCTCGACCAGGGCGGGCAGGTCGCTGACCAGCACCGGCACCCGCATCGCCATCGCCTCGAACGGCTTCATCGGTGACACCATCCGCGCCGCCCGCTCGGGGATCCGCGGCACCACGAACAGGTCGATCTGGGCGTACCAGGCGGGCACCTGATCGAACGGGACGTTGCCCGGGAACACCGCGTGCCGGCCCAGGCCCAGCTCCACGGCCAGCTCCTGCAGGCTCTCCCGCCGCCGGCCGTCGCCGACCAGCAGCACACTGACCTGGTGGCCCTGGGAGCGCAGGGTCGCGGCCGCCCGCAGCAGCACCTCCTGACCCTCCCGGTAGTGGTCCAGATTGCTGATGTAGCCGAGCACGAAGGTGCCGTCCAGCCCCAGCCGCGAGCGCATCGCCGGGTCGCGCGGCGCGGCTCCCGAGTCGCGGCTGAAGCGGTCCAGGTCGACCGCGTTGGGGATCACGAACACCTTGGACGGGTCCACCCCGTGCTCATCCACGATCTCCGCGCGCATCGGCCCGGACAGGGTCACCACGGCGTCGGCGGCCCGCATCGCGCGGGACTCGGCCGCGAACCGGCGGTGGTAGTACTGCGCGATCTCGGCGTAGCGCTGATCCGCGGTCCAGGTGGTCTCGAAGAACGAGCGCACCTCGTAGAGCAAGGGCAGGCCGGCCCAGCTGGACAGGGCGTGGCCGACCAAGCCCAGGTCGTAGCCCCGCCGACCCGACCCCGCATGCAGCACCGCCGGGCGTACCCGGATCACCTCCCGCGCGAAAGCAGTGGTGGTGGCCTGCACGTACTCGTCCCACGGAAGGTGGTCCAGCAACCTCGCAGCCCCGGGCAGCACATGGTGGTACTCGATCTCGTCCACCTTGCTGATCGGGTCGGCCGGGCTGCCGATCGGGTCGTCGGCGGCAGTCAGCCGCAGTCCCGGAAAGCCCGGCAAGGTGACCGCGACCGGGTCCCGGCCGATCGCCTTGAGCGCCAGCAGTGTCTCGTGGGTCCGGGTGCAGTAACCGTTGTTCAGGTGCGGCATCGACTCCTTGGCCAGATACAGCACCCGGCCCGGCAGCGGCGGCTGATCGGGCGCCGGTCCCGGAACCACCGGCCGCCAAGCCGGGTCGGTGTCGGTCCAGCGGCCCTGAAGTTGCCGTTGCAGTTCGACGTTCTTCGTCGCCTGCGTCTCGATCGCCAGCCGGGAAGCCTCGGTGAGCGCGCCCTCCAGCCGGCCGGTGCGCGACATCACCTGCGCCCGCAGCTTGGCCACCCGCATGTCGGCCGGGCTGCGGCGGGCGGCGTCGGCCAGCAATTGCAGCGCCCGCTCCGGCTTCTTCTGCTGGTCCTGGCTGACCGCGGCGGCCGTCTCGGCGTAAGTGATGACGATCCGCAGCGCCTTGCGGCTGCGCCGGGGAATGGCTCTGACCTGACGTTTCGTCCGTCTTACGACCTGCCGCAGGAAGAAGCGCCGCATAGTCTGCCCGATCCTCCGCAGGGATGGCATACCCCTGGCTCCTCCTTCGGCCCATGTCTCACTGGCGTCTGGCCATGGCGGCGGCCGACGGCGTATCCGGCTCATCCTCGGGCCTACCCGGGCCAGAGGATGACCAGACCCGCTGGCTCACCCGCCGGACCGATCCACGAGCCGGCGCCAGTGGTCCGCCGCCAGCCGGTGCTCCAGTCTGCCGTATGTTGGGCGCCGCGCCGCCGCGCCCGGCGGGTCCGTGCTCGCAGCCACGGTGAGGATGACGAGGTGACCATGCGCTCGGGACCACCCACGGTGGTGCTGGCGACCACCAACGGCAACGGCATGGGCCACCTGTCCCGGCAGCTGGCCCTGGCCCTGGCCTCGTTGGGCGGAATGAACCCGGTGCTGTTCTCGATGAGTACAGCGGTGCCGGTGACCGGCGCCTTCGACATGCGGGCCGAATGGTGTCCCGGCCCCACCCGTGGCCAGGTCTCCCGGGTGACCTGGGACGCCTACGTGAGCGACCGGATCACCGCCCTGCTGAAGGAGACCTCAGCCAGCGCCTTCGTGTTCGACGGGGTGTACCCCTACGACGGCGTGCTGCGAGCGATCCGGCGCAACCCGGAGGTGCCGTTCGTCTGGAGCCGGCGTGGGATGTGGCGGGCCGGCGCGGGACGGCGGGGACTGCGTTACCGCAAGCTGTTCTCGGCCGTGCTCGAGCCGGGCGACCTGGCCTCGGACGGGGACATCGGCCGGACGGCGGATCTGGACGACGCCCGCCGGGTGGCCCCGGTGACCTTGGTCGGCAACGTCGAGCAGCTGAACCGGCAGCAGGCCCGGGAAGCGCTCGGCCTGGATCAGGACCGGAGGATCCTGCTGATCACGCTGGGTTCGAACCGGCGTAACGACCTGCACACGGCTTACCGCTCCACTGTGACCCGGTTCCGTGAAGCAGGCTGGCAGATCGTGGTCACCTCGGCTCCGCTGGGTGGCGCTGGCCCGGACAACCCGTATGGCCCGAGCGTGATTTCAGTGTTCCCCCTGGTCACCTATCTGAAGGCGTTCGACGCCGCGGTGTCGGCCAGCGGGTACAACGCCACCCACGAACTGCTCTACTCACTGACCCCGACCCTGCTGGTGCCGAACCCGGCGGCGACCCTGGACGACCAGCGGACCCGGGCCCGGGTACTGGCCAGCATCGGGCTGGCCCTGTCGGCTGACCCAGATCGGCCCGCCGAGTTCAGCGGCGCACTGGACCGGTTGCTGGATGTGCGGGTTCGCGACCGGCTGGTGATGGCGTGCTCGGAATTACCCCCGACCACGGGCGCCACTCAGGCGGCCCGATACGTGATCTCGCTGACAGCGTCCGGTCCTGCGGCTGCTGCGGAACAGGTGAGCGCGGCCGCCCTGCACACCCAGCGGGTGTTCCGGCGCCAGGCATCACGGGTCCTGCCGGCGCCGCTGCTGAACCTGATCGGCAAACCGCGGCTGGCCGACGTCCGCCGTCCCGGAGTCCTGCACACCCGGCTGGCACCGGTGGCGGCGTCCGGCGACCAGCCCGGTGCCGGGCTCCCCCCAGCCGATTCCGGCGACCTGCTGGTCACAGATGCCCTGGTACCGGGGATGTTCGACGGGCGATACACCGAACATCTGCTGGACAGCGCCAGCGACGACTACGTGGCGGCACGCGCGCAGATCGCCACGCGTTATTACCGGCTGGGGTCCCCGCGTCCGCTGCCGCGGGCGCTGTCCGGCGGCGAAGTGGCCGGACGAGCGGCGCACTGGGCCGACCTCGGATGGCGGTAAGGACGGTTACCGGGGTGGCGGTGATAGTTCAGGTAGCTGTGAACGTAGCTGTGAACGTGGCTGTGACGCGATTCCGGGTGGCAGCACCGTGACACAATTCCTGACGCAAGCCGGGACCGATGCTTCGGCTGAGACACAGCTGCACCCGCACAGGCACACAGTCGATTCAGGAGGAGACGCGCTCATGTCTCTGGACCTCGTCGTTGTCGGACTGGGCTACGTCGGGTTGCCCCTGGCCCAGGAGGCCTGCCGCAGCGGCCTGCGCACGGCTGGCCTGGACCTCGATGCCGGGGTGGTCCGCGCCCTGACGGCTGGGCACTCCCACGTGGATGACCTGTCCGACGATGAGGTCGCAACCATGCTCCAGCAGGGTTTCGTCGCCTCCAGCGATCCGTCGATCATCGGCCGGGCCGGCACGGTGGTGATCTGTGTGCCGACGCCACTGGCTGAGGATGGCGGCCCGGACCTGGGCGCGGTGCTGGCCGCGACCGATGCGATCGCCGCCAACGTCAGCCCGGGCACTCTGGTGGTGCTGGAGTCCACCACCTATCCGGGTACCACCGACGAACTGCTGCGGCCCCGGCTGGAGGCGACCGGGCTGCGGATCGGCGAGAGCCTGTGGCTGGCCTTCTCCCCCGAGCGGATCGACCCGGGCAACCCGAGGTTCGGGTTCCGCAACACGCCCAAGGTGGTCGGCGGCGTCACCCCCGGGTGCAGCCAGCGGGCCGCGCAGTTCTACCGCCGGATCGTGGACGACGTGGTGATCGCCGCGAGCAGCCGGGAAGCCGAGATGGCCAAGCTGCTGGAGAACACCTACCGGCACGTCAACATCGCCCTGGTGAACGAGATGGCCCGGTTCTGCCACGAACTGGGCATCGACCTGTGGGATGTGATCCGCTGCGCCAGCACCAAACCGTTCGGATTCCAGGCCTTCTATCCCGGCCCCGGGGTTGGGGGGCACTGCATCCCGATCGATCCGAACTATCTCTCCTATCGGGTCCGGGCCGCGCTGGGTTATCCGTTCCGGTTCGTGGAACTGGCCCAGGAGATCAACCACGAGATGCCCAGCTATGTGGTGCGGCGGATCCAGGACGCGCTGAACGACGTGGCCAAGCCGCTGCGCGGGTCGACCATCCTGCTGCTCGGCGTGACTTACAAGGCCGACATCTCCGATCAGCGCGAGTCACCGGCGGTGCCGATCGCGCACAAGTTGGCCGGCCACGGTGCCGAGGTTCGTTTTCATGACCCGTACGTGGCCGACTGGAGCTCCAGTGGCCTGGACCTGCGCAGCGTGCCCGACCTGGAGGAGGCCTTGACCAAGTCCGACATCACCGTGGTGCTGCAGCATCACCGGGGCTATGACCTGGACGTCGTGGCTCGTCTGGCCCCGCTGGTGCTGGACACCCGGGGCGTGATGACCAGCAGCTCCACGGTGGAGCGGTTATGACCGTGACCATGCCGGCCCCGCGGCAGGATCTGGCCGCCTACGCCGCCGGCAACGGGCTGAAGCAACTGGGCGGCCGCCCGCCACTGATGGCGTACCTGAAGGAGCTGTGGTTCCGGCGGCACTTCGCCTTCGAACTGGCCCGCTCGCGGGTGCGCTCCCAGAACGAGCAGGACCGCCTGGGCCTGGCCTGGGTGGTGCTGACCCCCCTGATCAACGTGGCGGTCTACGGCTTCGTCTTCGGCATCCTGCTGGTCAGCAGCAGCCGTCCCCCGCACTTCCTCCCGTTCCTGGTCTGCGGGGTGTTCAGCTTCGCCTTCTTCTCCGGCTGCTTCTCCGAAGGCGCCCGTTCGATCGTCGGCCATCGCGGGCTGGTCCGGACCCTGCACTTTCCCCGGGCTGTGCTGCCGATCGCGACCGTGCTGCAGAAGCTGCTGGAGCTGTGCGCGCAGGTGTTCGTGATGTGTGTGATCGTGCTGCTGGCCGGAGAGTCGCCGACCTGGCGCTGGCTGCTGGTCGTGCCGGTGTTCGCGATGATGACGCTGTTCTGCGCCGGGGTGGCATTCTTCGCGGCCCGGCTGACCATTCACGTCCGTGACATCGCTCAGTTGATCCCGTTCATCACCCGGCTGATCTTCTACGTCAGCGGCATCTTCTTCGCCGTTAGCCACCGGTTCGCCGGACGGCCCGAGCTGGCTACGCTGCTCAGGCTGAACCCGCTGAACGTGTACCTCGCCCTGGTCCGGGACTGCCTGCTGACCCGGGACCGGGGGGAGCCAGGCGTTGGCGCGGATGCTCACACCTGGGAACTCGGGTTGATCTACGGCGTGGTGTTCTTCGTGCTGGGATTCATCTTCTTCTGGCGGGCTGAAGGGCTGTACGGCCGTGAGTGAGGGCACCGGTGCGGCCGCCAGCCTGCAGGAGAATCCGCTGGCCGAGGAACAGATGGACCTGGGTGACAAACCGGAGCGCCGGGCGAATGCCCGGCCCCCGGGGGTGGTGGGCAACCGGCACATAACCAACAAGGTGTTCGCCACCGGCAAGTCGGCCAGCGACCGGGACAAGGAGAAGCGGCTGCTGAAGCGGTCGCCGTCGATGCGGCGGGCCCGGGCGGTGCACGCGCTGCGCGGGGTCAGTTTCACCGCCTACGAGGGTGACGCCATCGGCGTGGTCGGTGCCAACGGCTCGGGCAAGTCCACCCTGCTCAAGGCGATCGCCGGCCTGGCTCCGCCCAGCGGCGGCGCGGTCTACTCCGAGAGCAACCCCACCCTGCTGGGCGTGAATGCGGCGATCATGAACGAACTCTCCGGTGAGCGGAACGTGATCCTGGGCGGGCTGGCGCTGGGCATGACCATGGAAGAGATCAGGGCCAAGTATCAGGGCATCGTCGACTTCGCCGGAATCGAGCCGCAGTTCCTGGAACTGCCGATGCGGACCTACTCCAGCGGGATGTCGGCCCGGCTGCGATTCGCCATCGCCGCATCGGTCAACCATTCAGTGCTACTGGTCGATGAAGCACTGTCCGTCGGAGACAAGGCGTTCCAGAAGCGCAGCGAGGCCCGGATCCGCGAACTGCGGACCCAGGCCGGAACCGTGTTCCTGGTCAGCCACGGCCTGCCGGCGATTCAGAAGACCTGTAATCGGGCAATCTGGATCGACAAGGGTCTGCTCCGGATGGATGGTGACACCGAGGAGGTCATCGAGGCGTACTCGGAATCCACCGGGTGAATGGATCAGGTTGACTCACAGTTTGCTCAGGACAGCGTTGACTCAGGACAGCACCGCCCCGGCCCGCGGCATGGACGCCGCGGCTTCTGGCCTGCGTATTCTGGTGATCACGGTGGTGCATGATCCAGACGATGCCCGGATCCGGTTCCGTGAACTGTCCGCACTGATGGTGACCGGCGCCAGCCTCACCTATGCGGCTCCGTTCTCGGCCTACGGGCGGGGGGCCCCGGACGGCGTCCGGGCGATCAACCTGCCCCGGGCC
>CALMAR010000373.1 GCA_937859855.1 uncultured Kineosporia sp. | reverse complement strand
GGGGTGCTGGGGTGGCGCTCCGCCGGGATCGGGGGGTGGAGTGTAGACTTTTGTGCTGCCGTCGGCCGGGGGGAGGGCCCGGGTCTGCGACGAGCCGATGATGAGCAGCGTCCGCATGTCGACAACGTCTGGATCCAGCTGCGCCAGAGGCACCACGGCCACCGACTCCTGATCCGAGCCGACCGCCCGGCCGATCACCACCGGCGTATCCGGTGCGCGGTGGCGCAACAGCACCTCCCGCGCCGCGGCCACCTGATGACGGCGCTGCGACGAGGCCGGATTGTAGACGGCGATCACCAGGTCCGCGGCGGCCACAGCATCCAGGCGCTGCTCGATCACCGGCCACGGCTTGAGCCGGTCGGACAGTGAAATGGTGCAGAAGTCGTGCCCCAGCGGTGCCCCGATCCGGGCCGCCACGGCCTGGGCCGCAGTCACACCGGGCAGCACATTGATCGGCACCTCCTGGTAGTCCGGCTGCTCGGCCAGTTCCAGCACCGCCGAGGCCATCGCGAACACACCGGGGTCGCCCGAACTCACCACCACCACCCGGCGGCCGCCGCGGGCCAAGTCCAGCGCGAACGCCGCCCGCTCCGACTCCACCCGGTTGTCACTGGGATGCCGCCGCTGCCGCGGGTTCATCGGCACCCGGTTCAGGTAGCTGACGTAGCCGACCAGATCGTCGGCCTCCGAGAGAGCGCGCTGCACCTCAGGAGTCATCAGATCCTGCGGTCCTGGCCCCAGCCCAGCCACCACCACCTCACCGGCCGAACTGAACGAACTGGCCGAACTGGCCGAACCGGCCGAACCGGACGAACTGGCGGGCTGAAGGGTGGCCGGGAAAGGCTCAGCGGGCCGGTTCAGCGGTCCTGGCAGCAGGGCCAGCGAGAAGTACGGCACTTCATCGGCTTTCACTTCGCTCAACGGCACCAGCCGCTCCCCCGGCATGCCGACCCGCTCGGCGTAGCGGGCGTCGTCCAGCCGTCCCGAACGGGAAAATCCTTCCCGCACCGCATCGAACGTGCGGCCGAGCTTCATCACCACGGCCGCGTCGGCCGACCGCAGCCGATCAGCCAGTATCTCCGCGGGAAGGATTCCCGGCAGAACGGTCAGCACCTCGTCCCGCTCCACCAGCGGCTGACCCAGCGCGGCCGCGGCCGCAGTGATCGATGTGACCCCGGGCACCACCTCGGTCCGATAACGCTGAGCCAGCCGCTTGTGCAGGTGCATGTACGACCCGTAGAAGAAGGGATCACCCTCGGCCAGCACCACGACGTCCCGCCCGGCGTCCAGATGCGCTGACAGCCGCTGGGCCGCGGAAGCGTAGAACGACTCCATCGCCTGCTGGTACCCGGCCGAATACGCTTCCCCCTCAGCGGTCACCGGATAGATCAGCGGTTCCTCGATCTGCGCCTGGCCGCCGATGGATTGACGCAGGTGGGGCTCAGCGATCAGCCGGGCGATCGACCGCCCATGCCGGGCACTGTGATAGGCGATCACATCGGCCGAGCCGATCAGCCGGGCGGCCTTCACGGTGACCAGCTCCGGGTCGCCCGGGCCCACACCAACGCCGAAAAGCCTTCCGGAACTGCTCATTCCGTATCACTGGCGATCGCATTCACGGCCGCGGCGGCCATCGCGCTGCCACCCCGGCGGCCATGCACGACCAGGAACTGCAGTCCGAGCGGGTTCTTGGCCAGGGCCGACTTCGACTCGGCGGCTCCGATGAAGCCGACCGGCAGGCCGAGAATCGCTGCTGGCTGCGGCATTTGGTCATCTCGGAGCAGTTCCAGCAGGTGGAACAACGCGGTCGGGGCATTGCCGATGGCGACCACTGCCCCCTCGATCCGATCGGCCCAGAGGCGTACCGCCGCCGCACTGCGGGTGGTGCCCAGCTCCTCAGCCAGCTCCGGCACCCTCGGGTCCCGGAGCGTACAGATGACCTGGTTAGCGCCGGGCAGCCGGGCCCGGGTGACGCCACTGGCCACCATGGTGGCGTCGCACAGCACCGGAGCCCCGTGCCGCAGAGCCGCCCGGGCCGCCGCGATGGCCTGCTCCGACGCCTCCACGTCGCCAGCGATGTCCACGCTGCCGCTGGCGTGGATCATCCGGACCACCACCTGGGCCAGACCCGGTTGCAGTGCAGCCAGATTCGCCTCCGCCCGGATAGCGGCGAACGAATCGCGGTAGATGCTCCGGCCGTCCTTCTGGTACCAGCCCGGCCAGCTCATCGGGCGCCGATCCAGCTCTCCTCGGCGTCGCTCAGTCCGGCGTCCGGCACCGTGTAACCCCCGTCAGTGGCGATCGCAACCGAGACCGGACCGGCCGGGGTACCGCAACCTCGCTCGCATCCGGCCCAGTGCACGGCCGGACCGGTGACGGATGCGGCGAACTCGGCGACGAAGGCGGCGGCGTCGGCGTGCACGTCGGCCAGCGCCCTGGCACAGCCGGGCCGGCCGGCACAGGCCGTGACTCTGGGCCACGGCGTACCGCCGTCCACCACCACGTCATGGGCGGCCAGCAACTCCCGCGCGGCCAGAGCCGCGGGCAGATCCAGATCGCGCAGAACGATCCGCCGCCACGGGGTGATCCGCAGCGCGGCGGACGGTGGCGCCGCGCAGAGGTCCGCCGCCGCAGCCAAGGCACCAGCCTGCTCGGGCGTGATCAACCCGAACCGGAGCAGCCCGCAGACCGCGAACCGGCCGTCCACCTGCTCGATCAGCCCGGGCTCCACTGCGCCCCGCACGATCTCCTGGTCGTTCCCGGCCCCCGTTTGGGCCCCATTCTCGGGCCCAGGCACAGCCATTTCGGCGAGACCCGTGCAGCGGTCCCGCAGCGCTTCGGGACCGCCGGGCAATTCAGCGATCCGCCAGGCCTGCGACCCGGACACCGCTCGCTCAGCCAGGAACGCCTCGGCCACGGCCAAGGCGGCGGCCACAGCATCGGCCTCGGGCACCTGGATCCCGAAGACGTCGACCAGGCCGGGCGCGCGCGCCTTCAGCACCACGTCGGCTCCGAGCCCGGCGACGTCTCCGCTGCCGTCGTCCACCGCGAACCAGAACCGGCCCGGCAACGAGGCCAGCCCCGCCCGCAGAC
>CALMAR010000372.1 GCA_937859855.1 uncultured Kineosporia sp. | reverse complement strand
GCGCGTCGCGGGGGGGGGGGGCGGCGCGCGGGGGTGCCGGCCCCCCGCTGGTCAAGGCGGTCGGTCAGACCGGGGTCGCCGCGATCGGCGTCGTCTACCTGCTGCTGGCCTGGATCTGCCTGCGGATCTGTTTCGGCGGATCATCTGAGTCGGCCGACAATTCCGGTGCTATGCAGGAGATTTCGAAGTCGCCGCTGGGCCGGGTGCTGCTCGGCGTGATGGCGCTCGGGCTGGCCGCCTACACAATTTGGCAGGCCGTGGAAGCGGTGGCCGGATTCGAGGGCTTCCACGACGACAAGGAGAGGCTCTTCAAGCGGGCCGCCGCCGGGGGCAAAGCGGTGATCGGCCTGGCCCTGGGCATCCAGGCGACGAGGTTCGCGCTCGGTGGCGGCAGTGGCGGCAGTTCCAGCCAGAAGCAGGCTGACTGGACCGCGAAGCTGCTGGGAGCACCGGCTGGTCAGGTCCTGGTCGTCATCGTGGGCCTGGCGGTGACGGGTTTCTCCGGATATCTGATCTATGAGGGGGTGACCAAGAAGTTCCTGGAGAAAGTGGAAGGGGGTGAGGGCCGCACTGTGACCCTGCTGGGCCAGGTCGGGTTCACCGCGCGCGGGGCCGCGTTCGGCATCCTCGGAGTGTTGATCATCGTGGCCGGAGTGAAGCACCAGCCGGACAGGGCCGCCGGTCTGGACGCAGCGCTGAAGACGCTGGCTGGCCAGCCCTACGGCGAGTTCCTGCTGCTGCTGGTCGCCGCCGGTCTGGCCGCCTACGGAGCGTTCCAGGTGGTGACCTGCCGTTCACGACGAGAAGGCTGAGGGTGGCGCGGGTTAGGATGCGCGTCCACGGGGTGGATGGTTCGTGTGTGTTCGCCCTGACCTGGTGAGGTGACCGTGTCGCTGCCGGAGCCGGCCATCGCGGTGACCGGCCTGCGCAAGACCTTCGGGTCGGGGGCGCAGGCCGTGCACGCCGTGGACGGCATCGACCTGCAGATCGCTGACGGCGAGTTCTTCGCCATGCTCGGCCCATCCGGATCGGGCAAGACCACGATGTTGCGGCTGATCGCCGGATTCGAGCGACCTACCTCGGGCCAGATCCGGCTCGGTGGCACCGACGTCACCCGGTTGCCGCCGTTTCGCCGTGACGTCAACACCGTCTTCCAGGACTACGCGCTGTTCCCGCATCTGTCGGTCGCGGACAACGTCGGCTACGGCCTGCGGATCAGGAACGTGCCCAAGGCCGAGCGCGCGGACCGGGTGACCGAGGCGCTGGCCACCGTCCAGCTCAGCGGCTTCGAGCAGCGGCGTCCCAGTGAGCTGTCCGGCGGCCAGCGCCAGCGGGTCGCTCTGGCCCGTGCTCTGATCAACCAGCCGAAGGTGTTGCTGCTGGACGAGCCGCTGGGGGCGCTGGACCTGAAACTGCGCGAACAGATGCAGGCTGAACTGTCCAGCCTGCAGCGCAACGTCGGGATCACCTTCGTCTTCGTCACCCACGATCAGCACGAGGCCCTGACGATGGCCGATCGGATCGCGGTGTTCCACGACGGGCGGATCGATCAGATCGGCACGCCGGCCGAGATCTATGAACGACCGGCCACCGAGTTCGTGGCCGGTTTCGTCGGTACCTCGAATCTGCTGCCGCCGCAGGTGTCCCGGGAACTGATTGGTCAGCTGGGCGTTTTCAGCGTCCGGCCGGAGAAGATCACGATCGTGGACGCCGGCCATCCAGCGGCCACCGACGAGGTCGTCGCCCACGGCGTGGTCAAGCAGGTGTCGTACGGCGGGGCGACCAGCCAGATCGTGGTCGAGCTCTCTTCCGGGCCCCAGTTGACCCTGCTGCAGCGCAACGAGAATTTCCAGGCGGGCGCGAAAGGGCTGACCGGACAACAGGTTCGGATCGCCTGGGCCCGGCGGTACGCAGTTCGCCTGCCCGACGGGCCCAGCACCGATGATGGCCAGCCCGCCGAGACATCAAGTTCCGATCATTAAACGCCTTGGAGGATGCGATGCGGCTACACAGGAGCTGGACGGCGGCCGGGGCGTTCCTGGTGCTCACGCTGGCTCTGTCTGGTTGTGGTGGCGGTGACGACGGCGGCAACGGCAAGGGTGGGACCACATCCGTGCCCAGCCTGCCCAAGCTGAGCGCGCCCAAGCAGCTGGGAGCCAATGAGGGTGAGCTCAACCTGATCGCTTGGGCCGGCTACGCCGAGGACGGCACCGGCAGTTCGGGCGACGACTGGGTCACCCCGTTCGAGAAGAAGACCGGCTGCAACGTCAACGTCAAGATCGGCAACACCTCGGACGAGATGGTCACACTGATGAAATCGGGTCAGTACGACGGGGTTTCGGCATCTGGAGATGCCAGCCTCCGATTGGTGTACGGCGGGGACGCCGCTCCGGTGAACACCGATCTGGTGCCGAACTACGCGACCATCTCTGACTTCCTGAAGAAGACGCCGTACAACTCGGTGAACGGCGTCCCCTACGGCATCCCGCATGGCTGGGGCGCGAACCTGCTGATGTCCCGCAGTGACATCGTGAAGCCGGCTCCGACCTCCTGGGGCGCCGTCTTCGACCCGAACTCGCCCTACAAGGGAAAGATCACCGCCTACGACTCCCCGATCTACATCGCCGATGCGGCTCTGTATCTCAAGTCCACCAAGCCAGAATTGAAGATCACCAACCCGTACGAACTGAATGACGCCCAATTCACCGCCGCCACAGATCTCTTGAAGCAGCAGAAGAACCTGGTCGGGGAGTACTGGTCGGACTACACCAAGGAGGTCTCGGCGTTCGAGAGTGGGGACTCGGTGCTCGGAACCAGCTGGCAGGTGATCGCCAACACGATCCTGGACGAGGGCAAGGTCAAGGTCAGCGCCACGCTGCCGGACGAGGGCTCGACCGGCTGGTCGGACACCTGGATGGTCTCGGCCAAGGCCAAACACCCCAACTGCATGTACGCCTGGATGAACTGGATCACCTCACCGGCGGTCAACAATCAGGTGGCCCAGTTCTTCGGCGAGGCACCGTCCCAGACCCTGGCCTGCAAGGTGGACGACACGGCGGCCAAGCACTGCGACACCTTCCACGCCACCGACTCGGCCTACGCCGCGAAGATCAGTTACTGGGCCACGCCGACCAGGAACTGCGGTGACGATCGGGGGACCACGTGCAAGGACTACGCCGCCTGGACCCAGGCCTGGACCCAGATCAAGGGCTGATCCGTGACCGCGACCGAGCAGGCCGCTCCAGCCGATCCCAGCGATCGCCCGGAGCCGGTGGCAATCCGGGAGCTTTCACCTCGCACCCGACTCGCCAGCCGGCTCTACCGGCTTCCCGGGGTCCGGCTGGCGGGATTGCTCACCCCACCGATGGCCTGGCTGGTGATCGCCTATCTGGGTTCTCTGCTGGTGATGTTCGCGGCGGCGTTCTGGAGCGTCGACTCGTTCAGCGGCAATCTGATCCGGGTTCCCACCCTGGACAACCTGCGGACCCTGATCGAGGACTCGGTCTACCGGACCATCGCGCTGCGCACGCTCGGGGTGGCCATCGCCGTGACCCTTATCGATGGGGTGCTCGCCGTGCCGATGGCTCTGTACATGGCCCACGTGGCCAGCCGGGCGATGCGTGGGCTGCTGGTCGCCGCGGTGCTCACCCCGTTGTGGGCCAGCTATCTGGTCAAGGCCTACGCCTGGCGGACCATGCTGTCGTCGGACGGCGTGGTGAACTGGGCGCTGGGCCCACTTGGCCTGCACGGGCCCGGTTTTGGGCTGGTCGCCACCACGCTGACCTTGGCCTACCTCTGGCTGCCGTACATGATCCTGCCGATCTACGCTGGCCTGGAACGCATTTCGCCGTCCCTGCTCGAGGCATCCAGCGACCTCGGCGCGACCGGCTGGCGCACGGTCCGGTCGGTGATGCTGCCCCTGCTGTTCCCAGCGGTCGTGGCCGGCTCGATCTTCACCTTCTCGCTCAGCCTGGGTGACTACATCACGGTCAAGATCGTGGGTGGCCGGTCCCAGCTGTTCGCCAACGTGATCTACGACAACATCGGGGTGGCCGGCAATCTGCCTTTCGCGGCGGCGGCCGCCTTCGTCCCGGTGATCGTCGTGCTGATCTATCTCGGCCTGGCCCGGCGTACCGGAGCACTGGACAACCTGTGACGTTCTCGCCGGCCGCCCGGATGCTGCTGCGGATAGCCATGCTGATCGGCCTGGCGTTCATCTATGTGCCGCTGATCGTGGTGGTGATCAACTCCCTGAACGTGTCCCGCACGTTCAGCTGGCCGCCGTCGGGCTACACGCTGCGCTGGTGGAGCGACGCGGTGCACAGCTCCGGCCTCAGGTCCGCCATCGTGACCAGCGTGGTGATCGCTCTGGCCGCCACTGCCCTGGCCCTCGTGCTGGGCACCATGCTGGCGTTCGCCGTCCAGCGGTACCGGTTCTTCGGGCGGCAGGTGGTGAGCCTGCTGGTGATCCTGCCGATCGCGCTGCCGGGAATCGTCACCGGGATCGCACTGAACGCCGCGTTCACCGCCGCTGGCATCGGCCTGGGCTACCTCACCGTGATCGCCGGGCACGCCACCTTCTGCATCGTCGTCGTGCACAACAATGTGCTGGCCCGGCTGCGGCGGATGGGCACCTCGCTGGAGGACGCGTCGATGGACCTCGGCGCGGACATGTTCACCACGTTCCGGCTGGTGACCTGGCCCCAGCTGCGTTCCTCCCTGGTCGCTGGGGGCCTGCTCGCATTCGCGCTCAGCTTCGACGAGATCGTGGTGACCACGTTCACCATCTCGCCCGGACTGAAGACGCTACCGATCTGGATCTTCGAGAACCTGTTCAGGCCGAACCAAGCGCCGGTGGTGAACGTCGCTGCGGCGGCGCTGATCCTGCTCTCGATCATCCCCATCTGGGCCTCGCAACGCCTCTCCGCCAGCCAGGCCGGGGGCAGACTGTGAACCAGCCGAGCGCCGGGTGCGGGGTGAACCAGCCGGGTAGTGACAGAGGCGAGCTCAAGCGGGCCGGATCTCCCCGGAGCCACGGCGGATCAGCTGGGTGGGCACGATGTGCGTGGCCGGAGGCCGGGTGTCACCAGCGATACGGTCGAACAGGATGTGCGCGGCCAGGCGGCCGATCACGGTGGGATCCTGCGCCACCACGGTGATGCCCGGGGTGAGCAGATCGGCCAGCGGGAAGTCGTCGAAGCCGACCAAGGCCACCTCGTGCTCCCGGCCGAGGCGCCGCAGCGCCCGGGCCGCGCCGATGGTGACCAGGTTCTGCGCCGAGAACAGCGCCGTTGGCGGATCGGGCTGGCTCAGCAGCAGGGTCGCCGCGCCGTCGGCCACCGCAGCGTCGTACAGATCATGCCTGATCAGGCTCGGATCGGGACTGATTCCAGCGGCGGCGATGGCGTCCTGATAGCCCTCGAACCGCTGCTGGGCGGTGACGATGCTGCGCCGATCACCCAGGAACCCGATCCGGCGATGCCCGGCCTGGATGAGATGCCGCACGCCTTCCTGCGATCCGGTGGTGTTGGTGGTCAGCACCGAGTCGGCGGCCAGGTGTCTCGCTTCGCGGTCGATGCAGACCACTACTGTTCCGGCTCGGACCTCGCTGGCCAGGTAGGACTGATCCTCACTGGCCGGGGCGATGATCAACCCATCGGCGCGGCGGAGGCTGAAAGCCCTGGCCAGGTCACGTTCGCGAGCCGGATCCTCATCTAGGCTCGCCGAGAACACCATGACTCCGCGCGGGATGGCTATGTCTTCGACCGCCCGCTGCAGCAAGGAGGAGTAGGGGTTGGACACATCTTCGAGCAGCAGCCCGACGGTGGCAGTCCGCCCGCCGGTCCGCCGGAGGCTGCTGGCGCCCACGTTCGGCCGGAAATCGAGTTCCTCGATCGCGGCGTGGACCCGTTCGCCCAGCACAGCCGAGACGCCCGGCTCTCCGTTCACCACCCGGGACACCGTCTTCAGGCTCACGCCGGCCCGGGCGGCGACATCGCGCATGGTCGGACGCCGTCCATCGGCCAGTTCAGCCCGGCCCGCGACCCCGGTCCCGTCCGCGTTGGACGCTTTCGCGCCTGGGCTGGACGCTTTCGCGCGCGGGCTGGACGCTGCATCTGCCGGTGATGACGTGTCCATGGGCCGGCGACTCACTCCCTTCAGCGACCGGTCGGATGCGGTGGCCCGGCCCCGCTCCAGCGCCGGTCCAGGAGGTGCCGACGGTATCTCGCATCGTCGTGGCAAAACTTTCAACTGACCTGACAAGGTTGTCAATATGTGAGCTTGGTTATCACATTGCAATACAACAGATACTTCGTTAGCTCTTGTCAGAAACATCCGAATGGAGCAGAGTTCTGCTGACAACGTTGTCTAGGTCGGGTGGTTGCCCGACGGTATGGAGGCATCGAGGATGCGTCATTCACTGACCGTCCGGCATGCGGCCGCCTTCGTGGCGGTGTCGGCAGCTGTGCTCGGACTGGCTGCCTGTGGCAGCAGCGATTCCAGTGGCGGAGGCGGCAGCAAGGTCGAGGTTTCGCTGATCACCAAGGACTCGATCAACCCGTTCTTCGTGGCCATGCAGAAGGGCGCCAAGGACGCCGCGGCGAAGAACAACGTTAAGCTGAGCATCGGTGCTGGCGCCAAGGATGGCGACGAACAGGGGCAGGTCACCCTGATCGAGAACGCCATCGCCAAGGGCCAGAAGGGAATCCTGATCACTCCCAACGGTCCCGGCGTCAACTCAGCGATCAAGAAAGCTCGTGATGCCGGCCTCTATGTGCTGGCCCTCGACACCCCGCCGGACCCGCCGGACACCGTGGACGGCACCATCGCTACCGACAACTTCAAGGCCGGCACCCTGATCGGCCAGTGGGCGGCCAAGTCGATGGGCGGCAAGCCCGCCGTGATCGCGATGCTCGACCTGTTCAACGACAAGGTCGTGTCGGTGGACTACAACCGTGACCAGGGCTTCCTGACCGGCATGGGTATCCCCACCAACGACAAGAAGAAGAACGGCGACGAGGCCAAGACCGGCAACTATTCCGGCGGCACCTACACCATCGTCTGCAATGAGCCCACCAACGGGGCGCAACCGGACGGCAAGACCGCAATGGAGCGGTGCCTGGCCAAGAACCCCAACATCAACCTGGTCTATTCGATCAACGAACCGGCCGGTACCGGCGCCCAGGAGGCGCTCAAGGCGGCAGGCAAGACCGCGACCATCGTCTCGGTCGACGGCGGCTGCCAGGGAGTCAACGAGGTCAAGACCGGCATCCTGCAGGCCACCGCGCAGCAGTACCCGGTGAAGATGGCCCAGCTCGGTGTCGAGGCGATCGCGAAGTACGCCAAGGACAAGACCAAGGTGCAGAACTCACCCGGCCTGGACTTCGACGACTCCGGCACCGCGCTGGTCACGGACAAGGCGCAGGACGGCGTCGACAGCATCACCAGCGATGCGGGCAGCAAGATCTGCTGGGGCACCATCACCGGCTGATCACCGCTTGACCTGCTGCACATCTGAGTCGTCCGGCCGGCCGGAACCAGTCACACGACGTTCCGACCGGCCGGACGCATATCCCAGGGCCAGTCCTGGATGTCCCAGACTGCCGCTTGTGGGTGTATTGCCGAGATCACTGCCTGATGAGACGGTGACCTCGGATCGCACATCTCTGATTGACCGACGGAGGTCACAGTGACGATCGAAACACAACCGCCGGCGCAGCAACCGGCCACCGCAGCCGAGACGTTCGCGGCTCGGGAACATTCGCCGCTCCAGCGTCTACAACATGTGCTGCACTCGCACCCCACCATCAGCCCAGCCCTCGTTCTGATTGCCTCATTCATCGTTTTCTCAATCATCAATCCGCGTTTCGCGCAGCCGACATCGCTGTCGCTGGTGTTCCAGCAGGTTGCTGTGGTCGGAGCACTCGCCGTCGGCCAGACGATGATCATTCTGACCGCGGGGATCGACCTCTCGGTCGGCGCCATCACCATCCTGGCGATGATGGTGATGGCCAAGCTGGCCGCCAACGGCGGCACCCCCGGCCTGATCGCGCTGGTGATCGGGGTCATTCTGGCCACCCTGGCCGGTGGACTGAACGGCACGCTGGTCACCCGGGTCCGGCTCCCTCCGTTCATCGTGACCCTGGGCACGCTGAGCATCTTCACCGCGATCGGGCTGCTCTACTCCGGTGGCCAGAGCATCCAGGGCACCGCACTGCCCGCCCTGCTGAACTGGACCGGAGACACCTTCCCGATCGGACCCTTCCGGGTCACCACCGGCGTGGTGCTGGTGGTGGTGCTCTACTGCATCGCCGCCTACGCGCTCAGTCAGACCGCCTGGGGCCGGCACGTCTACGCCGTCGGTGACGATCCGGAAGCCAGCAGGCTGGCCGGTATCCGGGTGAATTCCGTTTTGCTCAGTGTCTACACGGTGGCTGGCCTGATCTACGGCGTCTCGGCCTGGATCCTGATCGGGCGGGCCGGCTCGGCCAGCCCGAACGCCCTGACCGACGCCAACCTGGAGAGCATCACCGCTGTAGTGATCGGCGGAACCAGCCTTTTCGGTGGCCGGGGAACGGTTTTCGGTTCCCTGATCGGTGCGCTGATCGTCGGCGTGTTCCGCAGCGGGCTGTCTCTGGCCGGGGTTGACGACCAGTACCGCGTGCTGGCCATCGGCATCCTGGTCATCGCCGCCGTCGCCGTCGACCAGTGGATCAGGAAGGTACGAGCATGAGCAGCGTCACGAGTGAACGGGTCCCAGCCGCGGACCGCCCATCGGATCAACGGCCGGTGCTGGAGGCACGCAAGATCGTCAAGACCTTCGGCCGGGTGGTCGGCCTGGACGGCGTGGACCTCCAGCTCTACCCGGGTGAAGTACTGGCGATCATCGGCGACAACGGAGCCGGCAAGTCGACCTTGATCAAGTGCCTGACCGGAGCTTATGTGCCCGACGCTGGAGAGCTCTTGCTCGATGGCCAGCCGGTGGTGTTCCGCCGTCCACAGGACGCCCGGGACGCCGGCATCGAGACCGTGTACCAGACCCTGGCGGTCGCCCCGGCTCTGGACATCACCAGCAACCTCTACCTCGGCCGCGAGTTCCGGAAGAAGGGCCCGCTCGGGTCGGTATTGCGGATGCTGGATAAGTCGGGGATGAAGGAGTCGGCCGAGAAGTCAGTGGCCGACCTGGGCATCGGCACCATCCAGAACATGGATCAGGCGGTGGAGACACTGTCTGGTGGCCAGCGCCAGGCCGTGGCGGTAGCCCGGTCAGCCGCCTTCGCCACCAAGCTGGTGATCCTGGACGAGCCCACCGCGGCGCTCGGGGTCAGGGAAACCGGTCAGGTGCTGAAGCTGATCGAAGAGGTCAAGAACCGCGGACTGCCGGTGATCCTGATCAGCCACAACATGCCGAACGTGTTCGAGGTCGCTGACCGGATCCACATCCAGCGGCTGGGCGGCCTGGCCGGTGTGATCACGCCCACGTCGCACACCATGTCCGAGGCTGTGGCGATCATGACCGGCGCCACCACCCTGCAGGAGACGCCGGGCAAGCCGCAGTAGTTGGACGTCTCGCCAGACGGGGGGGGGGCCCGGCCCCCCCCCCCCGCCCCCCCGCGCGCCCCCCCCCCCGCCGGGGGGGGGGGCGCCCGCACCGGGGGGGGTTCGGGGGGCCGCCCCCGGTTCGGGCGGACGGCGTCGATCACGCCGGTCCAGCGCTGAGCGCGCCACGTCGGTGGGCGCGGAAGAATGGCGGTGTGCAGCGCCGCCGCCGAATCGATCTCGCGCAGGGGCGGGAGGCCGTCCAGGCATGGCAGCCGGGGGCCGCCTTGCCCCGGGCAACGCTGGCCACCGCGGTCCGGTTCAGCCTGGAGGAGCTGGCCGACTGTGCGCCCGGCGCCAGCGTCGAGGTGCGGGTG
>CALMAR010000371.1 GCA_937859855.1 uncultured Kineosporia sp. | reverse complement strand
GGCAGCGGCCCCAGCGCACGATGCGCCCGGTCAGCCAGCACGGCCGCATCCGCCGGGTCACCGGCGTCCTCGGGCCGGGGTGGGCCACCCCGCTGCGCGTTGGCCATGCGGATCGCGGTCTCGTTGGCGCTCGAGCGCTCGGCCCGGTAATGCGCGGCGACCGGCACCGGATGGGTGGCGCAGATGTAGGCACCGCCACCGCCGGAGACCAGGTAGGTGACCTCGTGCCCCTGCGCACCGCCGACCGGCAGCCGGTAGTACTGAAAGTTGTGGATGTCGCCACCGATGGCGGCGACGTATCCGTACCGCTTGGTGGCGACGAGCTCGCCGACCGTGGTCGGGCCGTCCCAGTTCCCGGCCGCCTTGGCCTGGGCCGCACCGTCGATCAGGCACAGCTTCCACTCGGCGTTGACCAGCAGCGGATAGCCGGTGAGCAGGATCTTCGGACCCTTGATCCGTTCCGAGATGTCGATCAGCCAGCGGCCCTGGGCCGCGTCGATCGTAGAGTCACCCCGGCCCAGGCCGATGCCGCCGTCGATGCAGACAATCAGCAGGCCCTTGATCTGGATGGCGAAATATGGCCCAGGCTGGGCGGTTCCGGGCAGCGGCGGCGGGATCAGGGCCGACCGCATCTGGTCCGGGCTAGCCGGTTGATCACCGGCGTGAAGAGGAATCTTCAGATTCCGGGACGGACGCCGCCACAGGATCCGGCCGATGCCCTCGACCTTGAATCGCCGGCGCCAGCCGCTGGAACCGGGTCCGGCCGACGGCAGGCTGGAAGCGTCGGGCCAGCGATAGGCGCTGGGATCGAGCTCGCCGACGCCGGTGAAGGTGTGCATGAAGCCGGTCAGTCCGTCGTACCAGTCGTGATTGCCCGGCAGCCCGTAGATGCGGGGCCTGCCCGGGGCCGCCTCCGCCTTCCCGGCTCGCAGCAACTTCTCGTAGGGCAGATAGAAGCCGTGCACGTAGTCGTTGATGTCGCCGGACGGATAGATGACGTCGCTGCAGATGATCGCGAACTGCGGACGGTCGTCGCCCGGCTGGCCGCTGCGAGCCGGCATCGCTTCGTTCAGGGCCGGGGTGACCACGTACTGGGAGGCGTCCTGCTCGCCGGTGTCGCCCATCAGGATGAATGACGTCGCCTCGCTGCGATCGACGATGCCCTGGTAACTGCCTGTGCCAAGCTGTTTTTCGGCTGCGGCCAGCCAGGACTGGCGCAGGTCGAGGACCAGTCGCGGGGCGGCCCAGTTCACCCGGTCGTTGATCGATGAGATGAGCGGGCGCAGCGCGACCCAGGACAACGAGTCCCACTTGGGATGGTCCCGCTGATCCAGGAGCCGGGCCGTCTGTTCCCAGACGCTCTTCTGGTCATCGTGCACGTTCACGACTGTATTGGCCGGGCCGCCGGTTCCGGCGGCGGGTCAGTCCCGGCTGAACCAGAACAGGTTGACCGCGTAGTCCAGGCCGGTTCCGGTGTGCTCGCCCAGCAGTGCCTCGGCGATCGCAGGCGAGAACTCGATCCGCACCACGTCCTCGAAGTCGGCCCGGGTGGGTTGCTCCCAGCGGATGTCCAGGCTCTGCCTCGACCAGCCCTGCCGGGCCCAGAAGGACTCCACCGAGGCCGGGTCGTAGTCCGGGAGCCAGCGCCGGAACCACTGGCCGAAGGATGACCGGGTCGCATCCACGTCGATCACGAAAGCGGTTCCGCCCCGGCGCAGCACCCGGCCCACCTCAGCCAGGCCCGGCTCACAGCCCGGTCCGAAGAAGTAGGCCCACCGGGCCTGGATGACGTCGGCGCCGGCATCGCGAACCGGTAGCCGCTGGGCGGTCCCGGCCGTGACCGTGATCCGGGATCGCAGCGACGGCGGAAGTGCCCTCAGGCGTCTGCGGGCCAGGGCCAGCAGCGGCGGGTGCGGCTCCACCCCGATCACCGCAGCCGCCTCGGCGGCGAACCGGGGAAGGTGGAAGCCGGCGCCGCAACCGACATCGAGGACGGTGGCATCGGACCACGGCCGGATGGCCCGCATCGCGGCCTCGATCACCCCGTCCGGGTCGGTGCCGCGATTCTCCCGTTCGTAGATGCCGGGCTGATCCCAGATGTTGGGGCTGCGGATCACCCCGGTCAACGCCCGGTCAATCCCGTGATCGGGCCTTCGCCCGGCTCTTGCGGGCCAGCCGGGTGGCTGGATGCACGCTGAGCGGCAACAGCTTCCGGGCGCCGAGCAACTGTTCGCAGTGCTGGGCCAGCACGGCGTAGGCGGCGGTGCCGATCAGCTCGATCAGTTCGGCGCGCAGCGACAGGTACACCGGCTGGCGGCCGGTGTGTGCTTCGGGATTGCCGCTGCAGTACCAGTCCAGATCGTGACCGCCAGCGCCCCAGCCGCGCCGGTCGTACTCCTCGATCGTCGTCTCCTGATAGGAGGTTCCGTCCGGCCGCTCGATCGTGCGATAGCTGCGGCGGATCGGCAGCTGCCAGCAGACGTCCGGTTTCAGTTCCAGCGGGTCGCGGCCCTGGGCCCAGGCCAGCTGATGCAGGGCGCAGCCGTCCCCGGCGGGAAAGCCGGGCCGGTTCAGGAAGATGCAGGCGCCGTCGATCACCCGGGTCTTGCGCTGGCCCTCAGCGTCCCGCTCGATCCACTCCGGCGCGCCTTGCGCGGCATACTGCCAGCCGCTGGAATCCAGCTCAGCCACTGCCTTGGCCACTCGCCGCTCGTCGTCCTCATCGGCGAAGTGGGCGCCCAATGTGCAGCAGCCGTCATTCGGCCGCCCAGCGTAGATCCCCTGGCAGCCGGATCCGTAGATGCAGGTCCAGGACGAGGTCAGCCAGGTCAGATCGCAGCGGAAGACCTCGTCCGGCTCGTCCTGCGACGCGTCCGCGCCGGGATCCGGGAACTCGACCCAGGCGCGGGCCACGTTCAGTGCGACTTCAGGTGCGGGCGGGTGCGGCACGCGGCCAGACTACGGCGTCGGGGCGAGGGCTTGAGCCGCCCGACGCCGTTCGATCCCCTTCGATCGAGGCCCCAGGCCCTACCCTGGAGCGGTGCCGGAACCACTCGCAGCAGCAGGTCCGCGCCGGGGTGGGGCCGTTCGGGTGCCGTCGGCGCTGGTGTCGTTGTCGGCCAGTTCCGTTTATCCCGAGTCCTGCGCCGACGCGTTCGAGATCGCGGCCCGGCTCGGCTACGACGGGGTCGAGGTGATGGTGTGGACCGATCCGGTCAGCCAGGACACCGCCGCGATCCGGCGGCTCTCGGCCCATTACGGCATCCCGGTTCTCTCCGTGCATGCCCCGACCCTGCTGGTCACTCAGCGGGTGTGGGGCAAGGAGCCGTGGCCGAAGCTGGAACGCTCCTGCCAGATGGCCGCCGATCTGGGTGCGAACACGGTGGTGGCTCATCCGCCTTTCCGCTGGCAGAAGGACTATGCGGCGGCGTTCGCCGACGGCGTCGAAGCGCTCAGTGAGCGCTATCAGCTCGCGCTCACAGTCGAGAACATGTATCCGTGGCGGGCCCGCAATCGGGAGATGCTGATGTATCTGCCCGGCTGGGACCCGGTTCCTCAGCCGTATCAGTATGTGACGCTCGACTTTTCACACGCCTCCACGGCTGGCGGTGACTCGCTGAAGATGGCCCGGCAGCTGGGTGACCGGCTCACCCATGTGCATCTGGCCGACGGGCAGGGCTCGGCCAAGGACGAGCACCTGGTGCCGGGCCGGGGCACCCAGCCAGCCGCCGAGGTGCTGGGCCTGCTGGCCGAGTGGTCCTGGGCCGGAGTGGTGGCGGTCGAGGTGAACACCCGCAAGTGCCGGACCCGGCCCGACCGTGAGGCCGAGCTGGCCGAATGCCTGGCCTTCGCCCGGCTGCATCTGGCCGCCCCCTCGCTGCGAGCCTCACAGCACCCGCGCGGGCAGTAGCGACGGCGTGCGGTGAGCGAAGCCGAACGCAGGCGGGGCCGCCGTCCGGCCGGGGAGGACACCCGGGGGCTGATCATCGCGGCGGCCCGGTCCGAGTTCGGCCGCCGCGGGTACGACAACACCACACTGCGCGGGATCGCCCGCGTGGCCGGAGTAGACCCGCGCCTGGTGCACCACTACTTCGATGGCAAGGAGCTGGTTTTCGTCGAGGCGATGGGTTTCCCGGTTCGCCCCCAGGAAATACTGGCGATGGTCATGAGCGGCCCGCCGGAGGAGATCGGCCGCAGGCTGGTGCTCACCTTCCTGGGCATCATGGACTCGCCTGGCGGCCGCCAGCAGATCGTGGCGATCCTGAGCGGAGCCGTGACCAGCGATGCGGTCGCCCGGATGCTGCGCGAGTTTCTGAGTCGCGAAGTGCTGGCCCGGATCGCGGCCGCGCTGGCCGCCGCCCGTGGCGAACTGCGGGGGGCGCTGGCCGCCTCGCACCTGGCCGGCATCGCTGTGGCCCGGGTGATTCTGCGGGTCGAACCGATCGCCAGCCTGCCGCCCGAAGAGATCGCAGCTGTTGTCGGCCCGGTCGTGCAGCATTACCTCACCGGCGCCAGTCTTTGAGTCGCTGAATTCGTTGCCGCCACGTGGCCGGCGGTCTAAATTCATCACATGATGAATAGCGTTCCGGAGCTGGCGGTCACCATCCGCGGGCTGCGGGTGATGCGCGGTGGCCGGGTGGTGATTCCGGAGCTGAGCTGGGATGTCCCGGCCGGGCTGGTGGCCGGGCTGCTCGGCCCCAGCGGCTGCGGCAAGAGCACCCTGATGCGCAGCATCGTGGGCGTGCAGAAGATCTCGGGCGGCTCGGTCACCGTGCTGGGCAGGCCCGCCGGGCATCCCGCCCTGCGCAGCCGGATCGGGTATCAGACTCAGAGCCCGAGCGTCTATCTGGATCTGACCGTGAGCGAGAATCTGCGCTACTTCGCGGCGGTGGAGGGCCTGCATCATCGGCAGCAGGACGCCGAGGTGGCCCGGGTGCTGGAGCTGGTGGATCTGAGTGATCGGGCCGATGCCAGGGTCGATCAGCTCTCGGGGGGTCAGCGCTCGCGGGTGTCGCTGTCGGCCGCGTTGCTCGGGGACCCGGCTCTGCTGGTCCTGGACGAGCCGACAGTGGGGCTGGATCCCGTTCTGCGGCGCGATCTCTGGAACCTGTTCCGGCGGCTGGCTGAGAGTGGCACCACGCTGCTGGTGTCGAGCCACGTGATGGATGAAGCGGCCCGATGCGATCGCTTGCTGCTGATGCGGGACGGCTGGGTACTGAAGGACGACACCCTGGACGGCGTCCTAGCCGCGACCGGGGCACCGGACGTCGAGAGCGCCTTCCTCGAACTGGTCGATCAGGCCAACGAGGTGGCACAGAATCGTGAGAAGGAGGTGCCGGCATGAGCTTTCGGCTGACGGCCGCCACCGCAGGCCGGGTACTGCGGCAGATCCGGCACGATCCGCGCACGGTGGTGATGCTGATCGTGGTGCCCTGCGTGCTGCTCGGCCTGCTGGCCTGGATCTACGACGGAACGCCCGTCTTCGACCAGCTCGGACCGGCCCTGCTGGGCGTGTTCCCGTTCGTGGTGATGTTCCTGGTGGCCAGTGTGGCTACCCTGCGCGAGCGCCAGAGCGGCACGCTGGAGCGGCTGCTCAGCATGCCGCTGGGCAAGGGCGACCTGATCGGCGGCTATGCGGTGGCGTTCGGGCTGCTGGCCATCGTGCAGGCCTTGGTGGCCAGCGCCTTCTCGGTCTGGGTGCTCGGCCTGGACATCACCGGATCCGCGGGGCTGCTGGTGCTGGTGGCGACCGTGGACGCTCTGCTCGGCACTGCCCTCGGGCTGCTGGTCAGCGCCTTCGCGGCCAGTGAGTTCCAGGCCGTGCAGTTCATGCCCGCGTTCGTGCTGCCGCAGTTCCTGCTCTGCGGGCTGCTGGTGCAGCGTGACCGGATGCCCGAGGTGTTGCACCGGATCTCCGGCGTGCTGCCGCTGTCCTACGCGGTCGACGCGATGCGAACGGTCAGTTCCCAGGCCGGCGCGACCGGAGACGTGTTGCGCGACGTCGGGATCGTGCTGGGCTTCGTCCTGGTCGCGGTGGCCCTGGGCGCGGCCACCCTGCGCCGTCGCACGGCATGATGGGCGGCATGTCAGAGGCGGCAGCGATCGCGGAGAACCAGCGGACGAAGCAGACCGTGGCCTTGATGGGCGCGGGCATGATGGGCGAGGCCGTCCTGGCGGGCCTGCTCGGCTCGGACCCTGAGGGCACCACCCTGGTGCTGGCCGAGCGCCGGTCCGGCCGGGCCGCTGAGCTGGAACAGAAGTACGGCGTGCCGGTGGCCAGCAGCACCGACGCGGCCGCGGTGGCCGATCTGGTACTGGTGATCGTCAAGCCACAAGATGTGAAGCCGCTGCTGGAGGAGATCGCCCCGGTGCTCAAGCCCAGCGCGGTCGTCGTCTCCCTCGCCGCCGGGCAGACCATCACCGGCCTGGAAAGTGCGCTGCCGGAGGGGATCGCGGTGGTCCGGGTGATGCCCAACACCCCGGCCCTGGTGGCGCAGGGGATGTCTGCGCTCAGCCCGGGCAGCAACTGCAGCCCCGAGCAGCTCGGCCGGGCCCAGCAGTTGCTCAGCGCCATCGGTTCGGTGGTCCAGGTCCCCGAGTCCTACCAGGACGCCGTCACCGCGCTGAGCGGCTCTGGCCCGGCCTACCTGTTCCTGGTCGCCGAGGCGATGATCGAGGCGGGTGTACATGCCGGGCTTCCCCGGGACACCGCGACCGAGCTGACCGTGCAGACCCTGTTCGGGGCGGCGACCATGTTGCGGCAGAACGGAGTTCACCCGGCGATCGCCCGCGAACAGGTCACCAGCCCGGGTGGCACCACCGCCGCCGCGATCCGGGAACTGGAGAACAGCGGGATCAGGGCGGCGTTCATCGCCGCCGTGGAGGCGGCCCGGGATCGATCCCAGGAGCTGGCTCGCTGATGGAGATCCAGCCGCCCAGGGGTTTTCGCACTCATACCGGCTCGATCGGAATCAAGGACGACACCGCCGACTACAGCGTGCTGGCCAGCACCGGGCCATGCACCGCCGCTGGAGTGTTCACCCGGTCACTGTTCTCCGGTCCCAGCGTGCAGCTCTGCCGGGAGCGGCTGGCCCAGGGCGCTCCCAGGGCGATCGTCACCATCTCGAAGAACGCCAATGTGGCCACCGGTCTCGAGGGCCGGGCCAACGCCGAGGAACTGGCCGAACTGAGCGCCCGGGCGCTGCGCATCGACGCCAGCCAGGTGCTGGTCTGCTCCACCGGAGTGATCGGGCGGCGCTACCCGATGAACCGGATCCGCGCGTACCTCTCCCAGCCGATCGATTTCGTGGACGCCGACCTGCCTGAGGTGGCCCGGGCCATCATGACCACCGACACGGTGCCCAAGCTGGCTCAGGCCCAGGCCGGGGAGGCGCGGATTGCGGGCATCGCCAAGGGCGTTGGCATGATCGAGCCCGATATGGCCACCCTGCTCACGTATTTCGTCACCGACGCCGCCATCAGGCGTGAGGACCTGCGACCGCTGTTCGCCCGGGTGATGGACCGGACCTTCAACTGCTTGTCCATCGACACGGACACCTCGACCTCGGACAGCGCGATCATGCTGGCCAGCGGCCTGGCCGGGCCGGTGGACCTGGAGCAGTTCGAGATGGCCCTCCACGACGTCGCGCTCAGTCTGGTTCAGCAGGTGGCCCGGGACGGCGAGGGGGCCACCAAGCTGCTCCAGGTGACGGTGAACGACGCCCGGGACGAGGCCCAGGCCAAGCGGCTGGCCAAGTCGGTGGTCAATTCACCGCTGGTGAAAACGGCTGTGCACGGCGCGGATCCGAACTGGGGCCGGGTGGTGATGGCGATCGGCAAGTGCCAGGACGACACCGACGTCACCCCCGGCACAGTGCGGGTGTGGTTCGCCGGGCAGGAGGTGTACCCGCGGCGACTGGACGGCGACGGACTGGCCGAGCTGGCCCAGACCATGAAGGCGGACACGGTCGAGATCACGGTCAGCGCGGGCACGGGTTCGGCGTCGGCCTGCGTCTGGGGCTGCGACCTGTCCGACGGATACGTGCGGATCAACGCCGATTACACCACCTGACCGGTCCGCAGTGGTGTGGTGGTTGCTGGAGGTGGCTGAATGGAGGCATTGCGGCTGATCTGGGATCCGGTGTTCATCGGATACGACTTCGGCCCGCAGCACCCGATGGCTCCGATCCGGCTGGAGCTGTCCGCCCGGCTGATGCGTGACTTCGGCCTGCTGAGCGGTGCCGGGGTAACGGTGGCCAGCGCCGATCCGGCCACCGATGAGGATCTGAAAACCGTTCACACGGCTGAGTTCATCGCTGCGGTCAAGACGGCCTCCCAGGATCCGGATGCGGCCGGTCCGGGCTACGGCCTGGGTACCGAAGACGTTCCGGCCTTCTCCGGCATGCACCCGGCCAGTGCCCGGATCGCCGCCGCCAGCAAGGACACCGCCCTCGCGGTCTGGCGCGGGCAGGCTCGGCACGGGGTCAACTTCTGTGGCGGCATGCATCACGCCATGCCATCGGCCGCGTCCGGATTCTGTGTCTACAACGACATCGGGGTGGCGATCAGCGCACTGCTCGCCGAGGGGGCGCAGCGGATCGCCTACATCGATGTCGATGTTCACCACGGCGACGGCGTGCAGGCCATGTTCTGGGACGACCCCCGGGTACTCACCATCTCGATCCACGAGAATGGCCAGTTCCTGTTCCCGGGCAGCGGTTTTCCCGGCGACATCGGCGGCCCGGGGGCGGAGGGCGGCGCGGTCAATGTCGCCCTGCCGCCGGGAACCGGGGATGCGGACTGGCTGCGGGCCTTCCATGCCGTGGTGCCGAAACTGCTCAGCACCTTCAGGCCGGAGATGATCGTCAGTCAGCACGGTTGCGACACCCATCGGTCTGACCCGCTGGCCCATCTGGCCCTGACGGTGGACGCGCAAGCTGCTTCCTATCGTGCCATTCATGACTGGGCGCACGAGTTTTCAGCAGGACGGTGGCTGGCCACCGGTGGCGGGGGCTATGAGGTGGTCGGCGTCGTCCCCCGGGCCTGGACCCAGCTGACGGCGATCGCCGCCCATCGGCCGATCTCCATGGACACCGAACTGCCTCTGAGCTGGCGCGACCATGTCCGGAGCCGTTGTGGCATCGCCGGTCCAGCCCGGATGACCGACGGCGGCACCGCTGACTTCCGGCCCTGGACCGCTGGGTACGACCCCGGTGATCCCTGTGACCGCTGCGTTATGGCCACCCGCCGGGCGGTGTTCCCGCTGCACGGCCTCGATCCGTTCGACTGACCGGCTTGGCCGTCACCAGGACCGGTGACGGCCAAGCCTCCTCATTTCGGCTGACTGCTGGGAACTGCGCGCACATCGTGCCCAGATACATCTATGGTGATTACACGCCGTTGCCGTACGATTCCGGAGCGGTACCAATTGAGTCAGTTCGCGCCCAGTCGGGGCGTGACAAGGTTGAGGGGATCACTCATGTCTGCAGTCCGCTCCCTGCCCAGGGGAGACTTCGAGGTGCGCTTCCTGACCGTGGCCGAGGTGGCTGCGATCATGCGCGTTTCGAAGATGACCGTCTATCGCCTGGTGCACTCCG
Source organism: uncultured Kineosporia sp. (assembly GCA_937859855.1). The sequence goes on along the minus strand of CALMAR010000371.1, from coordinate 1,678 downwards.
GGGATCTGGCCGCGATGCGGGTGGGCCGGTCGTATCGGGTGCCCGAGCGCGCGGTCCAGGACTATCTGCGTCACAGCTACCTCGAGGCCGGCACGGCCTGAGACCAGCTCGGCCCCGCCTGCGGTGGCTGGATCGGGCGAAGCGTTATCCGGGCGTGCCGGGTGTGGTGGGCTGGGCGGTAGGGTGGTCGCCAGGTAAGGCGAGTGAAGCGGCGCCGGTCGAGTGTCGTCGTCCAGGCGCCACCCCGTTCCGCGTGAGCATCGCGGACGGCCAGCAGACGAACTGAACTGTGAGGATCGCCCGTGGGCTCCGTCATCAAGAAGCGCCGCAAGCGCATGGCGAAGAAGAAGCACCGCAAGCTGCTGCGCAAGACCCGGCATCAGCGCCGCAACAAGAAGTGACTCCCGCCAGGCCCTGGGACTCCGGCTCCCGGGGCCTGACGCACGCGCAGAGGTGCCGAGCAGGCAGGCGGATCGCCCTGATCCCCGTTGACGCGCATAGGATTGCCGTACGCGTGCACGGGTAGGGAGGGTCATGGGGCGGATCGTTCTCGTCACCGGGGTCTCCCGTTATCTGGGCGGCCGGTTCGCCCGGCGGCTGTCGGCCGAACCCGGGGTCGAGCAGGTGATCGGGGTGGATGTCGTCCCCCCCGGCCACGACATCGGCTCGGCCGGGTTCGTCCGGGCCGACATCCGCAACCCGGTGATCGGGCGGATCATCGATCAGGCGGGCGTGGACACGGTCGTGCACATGAGCGTGATCGCCACCCCGATCGGAGCTGGTGGCCGGATCTCCATGAAAGAGATCAACGTGATCGGCACCATGCAGTTGCTGGCCGCCTGCCAGCGGGCGCCGAGTCTGCGGCGGCTGGTGGTCAAGTCGTCGTCCGGGGTGTACGGCAGCAGTCCACGCGATCCGGCGCTGTTCTCCGAGGACCTCGTCGGTCAGGCGCCGCCGCGCAGTGGCTGGGGCAAGGACTCGGTCGAGGTCGAGAGCTACGTGCGCGGATTCTCCCGGCGCCGCCCGGACGTCGACGTGGTCACTCTGCGGCTGGCCAACCTGATCGGACCGGGCATCCGCACCCCGATGACGGACTACTTCCGGCTGCGGGTGATCCCGACCATGCTCGGGTTCGATCCGCGGCTGCAGTTCCTGCACGAGGATGACGCGCTGACCGCGCATCGTCTGGCCACCCTGGGCGAGGTGGCCGGAGTGTTCAACGTGGCCGGGGACGGCGTGCTGGCTCTCAGCCAGGCCGCGCACATGGCCGGGAGACCGACGCTTCCGGTGCCCGCGCCGCTGGGCAGCGCAGTCGGCGCCCTCTACCGGCGCACCGGGCTGGCGGATTTCTCCGCCGAGCAGATGCGATATCTGTCCTACGGCCGCGGTCTGGACACCACCCGGATGCGGTCCGTGCTGGGGCTCGAGCCGCAGTACAGCACCCGGGACGCGTTTGCCAGCTTCGTGCAGGGCCGTCAGCTGCACGGGCCGTTGTCGCCAGATGTGGTGCAGGGAGCGGAGAAGGCCCTGTCCCGGTTGTTCGGAGTGACGCCTCCCGAGCCTGAGCCGGGCCGGGCCGAACCGGCCTTCGCCGGACGGGAGACCTGATGGCTGACGCGCGGGTGATCGGTATCGAAGCGCGGCCTGCCGGGCCGGTCCGTAGCGTGCTGGCCGGAGC
>CALMAR010000370.1 GCA_937859855.1 uncultured Kineosporia sp. | reverse complement strand
TCAAGCTGAACGGCAAGACCTGGACGTCGTGGGACACCTGGAACGACGACATCGGCTGGGGACTGATCACGACCCTGCGCGGATACGCGACCTCGGGTGATCAGTCCTTGGTCGACGTGGCGGCCGATCAGTGGAACAAGACCTGGGCCCGGGGGTGGACCTCTGATGCCGGTGGCGGGATCTGGGAGGACCAAGGCTCCAAGGACAAGCGCGGCAAGTGCGCCCTGAGCAACGACCCGATAGCGCTCACCGGAGTGTGGCTCTCTCAGATCACCGGTGACCAGACATACCTCGACAAGGCCGAGCAGATCTACAGCTGGGTGAAGAAGACCCTGGTCAACTCCTCGAACGGCCAGGTATACGGATGCGTGGTGTGGCCGAACGGGTTGGGCAGCGCCTCTTCCGTGCAGAAGTCGGCCAACGCGTACGACCAGGGATCGTTCCTGGCGATGGCTGATGCCCTGTACCGGGCCACCGGGAACCAAACGTACCTGGACGACGCCACGAAGACGGCGGATCGCGAGATGAGTACCTCACCGATCATCGCCAACAACGGCACGCTCCAGACTTCGCTGCAGTACTGGTACTTCAAGGGGCTGAGCGACTACTGCACCGACGCGGGCACGTGTGCGAAGTACGACGCGTACATGCGGTCCAACGCTGCTCAGGCGTGGAGCGAGCGCAACAGCCTGAATCTCACGTGGAACGACTGGAAGAATCCGACCGACTTCGCCAGCCCGGACTCGTTCATGATGAACAGCATGCCCGGGCTGTTCCAGTCGTTGCCGGACCTGGCGACGTCGCCGTTCTCCGGTAACTACGCGCTGCAGAACGTCGCCAGCAAGCAGTACGTGAGCGTGACCGGCGATTCGACCGCCGCGAACGCCTCGATCGTGCAGGGCGCCGCCGGTACCAGCGCTGCCTGGACGCTGGCACCCGCCAGCAATGGTTATTACCGGATCGAGAACGTGCACAGCGGCCTAGTCGTGAACGTCACCGGCGCCCGGGGCAATGCCGGGGAGGCGATCGTGCAGCACCCGGCCGGCTCCCTGGTGCCGGGCAGTGACCTGTGGAAGCCGGTGAAGAATGCGGACGGCAGCTATTCGTTCTACAACCGCAACAGCAAGCTGGCTCTGACTTCAGCCACCACTGCGGCGGGGGGCCACCTGACCCAGACGGCCGCCGACGACAGCACGGCACAGAAGTTCACCCTCAGCGCGGCCTCCAGTGGCGCCCCTTCGACGCCGACGCCGGCCCCGGTCACCCCGGCACCGAGCGCCACCACCCCGGCGCCACCGGTCACCACCGGCAACCTGATCAAGACGTTCACGACCGGCAAATGTGCCGACGTGCCCGGCGCCACCCATACCGCGGCCACCGACGTCTGGCTGTGGGACTGCAACGGTGGAAGTAACCAGAGCTGGGTCGCCGATGGGTCGGCTCTGAAGGTCTACGGCAACATGTGCCTCGACGCCTTTGGTGCCAAGACCGCAGACGGCACATCGATCATCATCTGGCCCTGCCACGGACACGCCAACCAGCAGTGGACCCTCAACACCAGCGGCACGATCGTGGGCACCGGATCAGGTAAGTGCCTCGACACCGCCTCGCACGCCACCAGCAGCGGCACCAAGCTGGTGCTCGAGACCTGTGACGGCTCGGCCAGCCAGAAATGGACGCGAAGCTGAGGAAGCTAGCTGGCCAAGGCCGGTTTGAGTACCTGTTCGCACCATTGCCGAAAGGAGGTCGGGCTGGTGGTCTCGGCGGTGCGGGGGACGCCGTCGTCGAGGCCCTGATCCTTGGCTCGGGTCATGTCGACCATGCCCTGAACGAACGCCTCTCCGAGCCCGTAGCTGGCCAGTCCGGCGGCCATGTCCTGGATCGATTCCTGGTGGTAGCGCACTGGCGTACCGAGCACGTCGGACATGATGCCGGCCATGTCGTTCGGTGACAGGTTCTCCGGGCCGAGGACCGGCACCTCTCCGGCACCGGTCCACGAGCGGTCGAGCAGGAGCGCCGCGGCGGCTGCGGCGATGTCGCGGGTGGCGACCGTGGGTGCCTTCCGGCTGGGGTCGGTGGTGTCGGTGAAGACTCCCTCTTCACGAATCGAATCCAGTTGCCGCAGCAGGTTTTCCATGAATGACGGGTTCGCCAGGGCCCGATAGGCCACCCCGGTGCTGGCGATCAGGTCGTCCATGGCCAGCGAGGCGGTGACCAACCCGGCGTGGCTGGCGAACGGGGTTCCCCGTCCAAGAGCCGACACTCCGACCACGTGCTGCACGCCGTGACCGGCCAGCGCCTGCGCCGCGGGCTGCGTGAATCCGGAGTAGGCGGCGTCCAGAGTGGACGCCTGGGCGTCCGGTGGGACCAGCCAGAACACCGCGTCCGCACCAGCGAAGGCTTGATTCACAACCTCGGCGTCACCATGAGAGCCGGTCACGACCTCAACCCGTTGCCGCACCGAGCCGGGCAGCTTGACCGGGTCCCGGACAATGACGCGAAGCTTCTCTCCTCCGGCTGAGGTGCCCTCGAGTAGCGCGGCCAGCACTTTACTGCCGATATCGCCCGTAGGCGTCGTTACAACGATCATGAGTTCCATCGTCCCGGCCGCCCAAGCCGTCGTCCAATACCTGTTGGTCAAGATTGATACCCTCTCGGCATGGATCTGGACCTGCGAAAGCTGCGCTATTTCTCCGCCGTCGCCAGCGTCCGGCATTTCGGGCGGGCCGCCGAACAGCTCTACATAGCTCAACCTGTCCTGAGCCGTCAGATCCGGGCCCTGGAACAGGAATTGGGCTGCAAGCTTCTCGCCCGCACCACCCGCAGCGTGCAACTCACCCCCGCCGGTGAGCAGTTGTACGAGGAGGCGCAAAGGGTGTTCGCAGCGGTGAACACGACCGTACGGCGCGTACTCGAGGTCGACCGCGGTGTGCAGCGCCTGGTCGTGGCGTTCGCGCCGGGATTACGCGTGTCCGAAGCGGTCCGCGCGTTCACCGTCTCCCATCCCGGCATCGACATCGAACTGCTGCACCTGCACTGGTGGGAGCAGGACGCGCCGCTGCGTGACGGGCGCGCCGACGTCGGATACTTGCGCCGTCCCTTCGACGACGCCGGGCTTCAGGTCGCCCCGGTCGGGAGCGAACAGAAAGTCGCCTGCCTGCCCTCCAGCCACCCCCTGGCCCGGCGTCAGACTCTGACCGTGGCCGACCTGTCCGGTGAGGTCATTCTCGACGCTCACGCCCGGCGCACCTCAACCGTCGAGGAGAAGTTCGAGCTCATCGCCGCCGGGCACGGTATTGCTCTGGTTCCCCGCAGCGTCGCCCACTCCTACCGCCGCGCCGACCTCGCCTACCGGACCGTCACCGACATCGAGCCGGTCCAAACCTGCCTGGCCGTCTCCGCGGACCGGCACGAGAAACGAATCCAGGACTTCCTCCGGGTGGCGACCCAAACCCTGACCGAGCAACCGCGGTGGCTGGCCGCCGTCGACTGACGCCACCGGCCACTAGAGGGTGACCACGACCTTGCCGTGCACATGGCGTCCGGCCTGAAGCTCGACCGCCTCACGGATCTTCTCAACCGGGAACGTCGCGGCAATGGGCACACTGAGCTTGCCCGCAGTGATGGCCGCGGTGATCTGCGCCAGTGCGCCGGCCTGCGCGGCCGCGGCGGCGGGCGGCCCCCCCCCCCCCCCCGGGGGGGGGCCCCGCCCCCACCACCCCCACC
>CALMAR010000369.1:788-7409 GCA_937859855.1 uncultured Kineosporia sp. | reverse complement strand
GGCTGGGCCACCGGCCTTGGCTGGGTCACTGGCTGGGTCATTGGCTGTGGCATCGACGGCGTGGCGGGCCGGGCCGCGGGCGCCAGTCCGGGAGCGGGCTGCTGGCGGGGAGCTTGGGCTGGAACCGGGCGCGGAACGGCACCCGGCTGGTTTCCCGGCTGGCCTGCCTGCTGGCCACTGCTCACGGCGGATCCTTCCTCTGGCCTGCCCTGGTCACGGCTTCGTCACAGTTGTCGGCTGCGCGCAGGTCACTCTTGAGGGTGAGCGCCTTCTCGGATGGCCGCTGCCAGGCTCCGGCCACCGTCTCGCGATCATGGCTGGAGAGGACTCTCAGGAGACGACGCGGAAGATCTCCTCCAGCGAGGTGCTCCCGGCCAGCACCTTGCTCAGCCCGTCCTCACGCAGGTTTCGCATGCCCTGATCGCGGGCGATGTTGGCAATGTCGGTGGCCGAGGAGCGGGCCACCGCGAGCCGCTCGATCTCCTCACTCACCAGCATCACCTCATGCAGGGCGAGCCGGCCCTTGTAGCCGGTCTTGGCGCAGGCCGGGCATCCGGCCGGGCGGTACAGGGTGGGCGGTTCGGCGTCGTCCGGCCATTCCATCCGGGCCGCCCGCAGCTGTGAGGCCGACGGCTGATACGGCTCTTTGCAGCGGGAACACAGCCGCCGGGCCAGTCGCTGGGCCAGCACCGAGTCCAGCGCGGAGCCGACCAGGAACGGCTCGATCCCCATCTCGGTCAGCCGGGTGACCGCCGATGGCGCGTCGTTGGTGTGCAAGGTGCTCAGCACCAGGTGGCCGGTCAGGGCGGCCTCGATCGCGATCTGCGCGGTCTCGTGGTCGCGGATCTCACCGATCAGCACAACGTCGGGGTCCGAGCGCAGGATCGAGCGCAGCGCGGCCGCGAATGTCAGACCGGCCCGGACATTCACCTGCACCTGGTTGATCCCGGGCAGCCGGTACTCAACCGGATCCTCGACCGTGATCACGTTGATCTCCGGCCGGCTGACGATGTTCAGGGTGGCGTAGAGGGTGGTGGACTTGCCCGATCCGGTCGGCCCGGTGACCAGGATCATCCCGTACGGCTTGGTGTAACTGGTACCGAAGCGGGCGTAATTGTCTTCACTGAAGCCGAGGTCGGCCAGGTCGAGCCGGGCGGTGGAATTGTCCAGGATCCGCATCACCACCTTCTCGCCCCACACCGTGGGCAGAGTGGCTACCCGCAGATCGACTTTGTCGCCTCGGGCGGTTACCGACAGCCGCCCGTCCTGCGGCTTTCGGCGCTCGGCGATGTCGATGTCGGACATGATCTTCAGGCGGGAGATGACGCCCGACTGGATGGATCGGGGCGAACGCATCACATCGTGCAGCACCCCGTCGATCCGGTAGCGGACTCGCATTTCCTTCTCGCCCGGTTCGAGGTGGATGTCCGATGCGCCGTCGGCGATCGCCTGGGTGATGAGCAGGTTGACGTACTTGACGATCGGCGCCTCCTCGACCACCTGGGTGATCGTGGCCAGATCAGCGGCGTCGTCGGCGTCGGTGTCCAGGGCGGTGCGCAGATCCTCCATCTGCGCGTCGTCCCGGCAGTGCCGATCGATCGCAGCCTGCAGGTCCTCCCGGGTGGCGACCACGGGACGCGGTTCCATCCCGGTCAGCGAACGGACGTCGTCGAGCGCGAACACGTTGGCCGGATCGGCCATCGCCAGCACCAGCCGGCCCTCGTCGTAGCCGATCGGCAGCACCAGGTGCCGGCGGCAGACGCTGGCCGGGATCAGCACCACCGCTGAGCCGTCGATCGTCTTCTCGGCCAGATCAACGAAAGGAAGGCCGATCTGGAAGGCCAGCGCGGCGACCAGCTGGGTCTCACTGAGCACGCCGTTCTCGACCAGCACCCGGCCCAGGCTGCGCCCAGCCCGCTGATGCTCCTCGAACGCAGTGCTCAGCTGCGACTCGCTGACCAGGCCGCTCTCCAGCAGGATGTCGGCCAGCTGCTTCATCCCAGGCCGCCCGCGGGATCGGTGGACGGCGTCATACGGATTCAGTCGGCCCCAGCTGCCCGGCCCTTGACCCGGCATTCGGGCCCAGTTGGGCCCGCTCACCGGCCAGGTCTGCGCCGATCATGCTGATACTTGAGCCAGCCGGCCCCGGTAGGCCGCTGATCATGCAACAACTCGCATGATCAGATGATCAGCGGAGAAGGGTCAGCGCTGCAGGGCGGCCAGACCGGCTTTGCGCATCACCTCGATCGGCGCCTCCCGGCCGGTCATCAGTTGCACCTGTGCGGCGGCCTGATGCAGCAGCATCTCGAATCCACCAATCGCCAGCCCGCCGGAACTCTCCCAGGCTGAGCCGAGCGCCGTCGGCCAGGGCTGGTACACCACATCGAGCAGGATGCCGGCCCGATCGGTGAAGGCGTTGGCGTCCAGGCCGCCCTCCCGCAGGCCTTGGGCGAATGGATCGGCCGCTCCCACCGGCAACGCGGAGATCACGACATCCGCACCGCCGAGCAGGTCCAGTCGTCCCAGCGAAGCATGCGCGGCCGAGACACCGAGCGAGGCGGCCAGGTCGAGGGCGGGCTGAGTCCGCTCGGGCGACCGGGCCAGCAGGGTGATCCGCTCGGTACCGAGCTGAGCCAGCGCCGCCACCGCCGATCGCGCGGTCGCGCCCGAGCCGAGCACGCAGGCGGTCTGCGACCGGCCCAGCCCAGCCGAACTCAGCGCCTGCACGATGCCGTGCACGTCGGTGTTATCACCCATCGACCGGCGTTGCCCGTAACTGTCGTCGACCCAGGTCACAGTGTTGACCGCTCCGGTCGCCGTGGCCGCGGGACTGCACCGGTCGACCAGCCCGGACGCCACCTCCTTCAGCGGCATGGTCAGCGACAACCCGCGCCAGGACTCGTCCAGGCCGGCGAACCAGCCCGGGAACGACTCGGCATCGAGCTCGATCCGGTCATAACTCCAGTCGCTCAGCCCGAGTTCGTGATAGGCGGCCTGATGTAGCGCCGGCGAGAGCGAGTGCGAGATCGGGCTACCGAGCACAGCGGCTCGGTGTCGAGTCGGTGGAGTCGGTGGAGTCGGTGGAGTCGGTCGAGTCACCGGCTCATCATGTCGTTTGCTCGGTGATTGGCCAGCGTCTGCCCTGCGCTGGTCAGTGGTGGGCCAGCCAGTCCTGGAATTCCTTGACGTACTTGGCGTGGGTGGTGGCGTCGTTGGCGAACTTGGTCTCACCGGTCTGCGGGTTCACCGTCACGAAGAACAGCCACTTGCCCGGCGGCGGCTTCAGCACCGCCGCGATCGCCTTCTCACCCGGGTTGCTGATCGGCCCGGCCGGCAGCCCGACGTTGAGATAAGTGTTGTACGGAGACGGTGTGGCCCGTTCTTTGGAGGTGGTGGTGATTCCGAAGCGATGGGTGAAGTAGCTGATGGTCGAGTCCAGCTCGAGCTTCTCCCGTTTGGCCAGCCGATTGGCCAGCACCCGCGCGATCGGGCCCATGTACGCGTCCCGGCCCGCCTCGGCCTGCACGATGCTGGCTTGGATGATCACTGATCGCAGCTGGGCGTCGCTGATGCCCAGCTGCATGTAGGTCTGCTGGCCCCGGGCCACCATCGCCGCCAGCGCCTCGGCCGGGGCGACGTCCGGCGGGAAGGTGTAGGTGGCCGGGAACAGGAATCCCTCTGGATTGTTCTTGGCGGCCGCGGGCAAACCGATGCCGCCGGAAGTGGCGGCCTGGGCCAGAGCCTTCCGGTCCAGCTTCAGCTTCTTGGCCAGGAGGTCGTAGATCTCCTGCGCCCGCATCCCCTCCGGGACCGTGACCGTGTGGGTGATGATGTTGCTGGTGTCCAGCATCAGGGCCAGCGCCGACGCCGACGACATCTGCTTCTTCATCGGATAGGTGCCTGGCCTGATCTGGCCGGACTTGGGGTTGGCGTTCCAGGCATCCAGGAAGGCCTGCTGAGTCTTGATCACCCCGGCCGATGCGAGCAGGCCAGCGATCCGCTGCCCGGAGGCACCCTCGGGCACCTTGACCATCACCGCGCTGGTGCCGCCGCCGGTGTAGTCATCGGGTTCGCTGAGCTTGCGGGCCAGCGGGGCCAGCCCGAAGTAGGCCCCCAGCAGCGATACCGCCACCACCGCCAGGGTCACCAGCAGAACGGTGACCGATCGGCGGCGCTTCTTCTGCTTGCGCTTGCGCTCCCGATTTCGCGACCGTCGTCCACGGGAGGGCTCGGTGCCCTCCGGCCCGCCCTGGCCCGGCGGCACGAACCCCGGAAGCACCCTGGAGAGCCCGTCACTCATCGGCAGCCCGGTTGGCATCACCGGCTGGCCCGGAGGGATCGATCCGGGCCGGGAGCAGGGACCCCGGTGGACTGCCGGTGGCGCGTTCAGTGTCCAGAGCAGACTGCAAGATCACCACAGCCGCCTCCTGATCGACCACCGGACGACGTCGCCGCCCTGACATTCCCGCTTGCCGCAACCGTTGATGAGCGGTCACCGTACTCAGTCGTTCATCCACCAGCCGCACCGGCACCGGACTCACTCGCCGCGCGATCCGGTCAGCGTACGCGCGCACCTGCTCGGCCGCCGAGCCCTCCGCTCCGGACAGCGAGCGCGGCAGGCCGATGATCACTTCGATCACATCCAGCTCAGCGGTGATCGCGGCGATCCGCTCCAGTGCCTCACGAGTATGCCTGCGTCCCCCCGGTACCGTCTCCAGCGGCGTGGCCAGCAAACCATCCTGATCGCTGCGGGAGAGCCCGATCCGGACCGTGCCGACGTCCACTCCGATCCGCGCACCCCGCCGCACTCCCGGGTCCCCGTCTAGCCCCGGGAGGTGACGCGCTCGCCGACCGAGTGCTCGATCCGGCGCAGCGCCTCCTCAACCTTGGCCGCGTCAGTTCCTCCGCCCTGGGCCAGGTCGTCCCGGCCGCCGCCGCCTCCGCCGAGCACCGTGGCAGCCTCCTGGATCAGTTCTCCGGCCTTGACCCCCCAGTGCCGGGCCTCATCGTTGGTCGCCACCACCACCAGCGGCCGCTCCTTGACCAGCACCGACACCGCGACCACGCCGGGCCGGTCCGGCGGCAGCCGATCCCGCACGTCGAGCACCAACGCCCGGGCGTCACCGGCCTCGGCCGGACCCGCGTCGTGGGTGACCACGCTGACCCCGAACACGTCGGCCGGGGTCTGGGCCAGGTCGGAAGCGGCCGCGAGCAGGTTCGCCCGGCGCTGCTGCTCGAGCTGGTGCTCGGTCTCCCGCAGCCGGGTCAGCAGAGACGTCACCCGATCGGGGAGTTCGGCTGGGTTCACCTTGAGGACGTCGCTGAGCCGGCTGACCAGCGCCCGCTCCTGGTTGAGGTGACGCAGCGCATCCAGGCCGACCAGCGCCTCGATCCGCCGCACCCCCGCGCCCACCGACGACTCGCCGGTGATGCTGATGGTGCCGATCTGAGAAGTGTGCTCGACGTGGGTGCCGCCGCACAGCTCACGTGACCAGGCTCCACCCATCTCCACCACCCGGACCTGCTCGTCGTAGCTGTCCTCGAACAGGGCAAGGGCACCCAGCTGCCGGGCCTGGGCCAGGGTCATGTAGGCGGCGGTGACCGGATAGTCGTAGCGCAGAGCCAGGTTGGCCACCGACTCGACCTCATCCCGGGTGTCCGCACCGAGGGCGGCACCCCAGGCGAAGTCCAGCCGGAGATAGCCCGGCCGGTTGTAAGAGCCGCTCTGCACGGCGCCTGGACCGAGCACCTGCCGCAGCGCCGCGTGCAGCACATGGGTGGCCGAATGGGCCTGGCAGGCGGACAGCCGCCACTCCCGGTCGACGCTGGCCAGCACCTCCTGACCCGCGTGCAGGCTGCCCTCCACCACCTCAGCGGTATGCACGATCAGGCCCTTGGCCGGACGCTGCACGTCCAGGACCCGCAGCCGGGCGCCGTCCGCGGTGATCTCCCCCTCGTCCGCGATCTGGCCGCCCGACTCGGGGTAGAACGGGGTCCGCGACAGCACCAGCTCAACCGTCTGGCCCTGGCCGGCCTGCGAGGCCTGCGCGCCGCTGGCCACGATCGCCCGCACGTCCGACTGGGTGGACAGCTCGTGGAAGCCGGTGAACTCGACCGGCCCGGGCTGCCGGAGCTCCTCCAGCACATCGCCGGTCCGCCGCGCTCGCTCTGACGTTTCGCTCATCTCGTTGTCGTCCTCCGCCGAAGGTTCGGTGCGGGCCAGCTCGGGATATTGCCCCCGGATCCGTTCCCGGGCCAGCGCGAGCAGTTCGGCGAGCCGATCATCGAGGTCCGGCTGGCCGATTCCCAGCGCCCGCAGCTGATTCCTCGCGCCGCCGGTCAGGCTGGTCAGCACCTGGCCGGGCCGGCCCCTCTGCTCAGCCGGATCAACGGCCTGATCGGCAGGATCCGGGCTGAGCCCTTCGCCGATCAGCATCGCGGCCGCGCGAACATGATCGGCGATCACCCGCATCCGGCGGTCGTCGCCGGCGTCGCGTCCGTAGCGCCGCCCGGCCATCTCCTGCGTCCGCGCGATCAGCGGGAAGACCGCGTCGATCTCAAGCACGTTGTCCACGCCCTGCAACAGACAGGCCATTCGCTCCAGTCCCATCCCGGAGCCGA
>CALMAR010000369.1:0-778 GCA_937859855.1 uncultured Kineosporia sp. | reverse complement strand
TGGCCGTCGGCAGCGGCCCGGCCACGTCGACATTGCCCATCCCGTGGACCCCGGACACCCGGTCGCGCAGGAAAACCAGGGCCCAGAACCGCAGGTACCGGTCCTCGTCGGCGTCCGGGCCGCCGCCCGGCCCGTGCTCGCCACCACGGTCGATGTGGATCCCGGTGCTCGGCCCACCGGGCCCGGGAACGTCGGCATGCCAGTAGTTCTCGTTCGGGCCGCGGCGGATGATCCGCTCGTCCGGCAACTGCGCGACCTGCCGCCAGGCGCTGGCCGACTCCGCGTCGTCGTGCAGCACGGTGACCCAGATCCGGTCGCCGTCCAAGCCGTAACCGCCGTCGCTCTGATCCCGGATGATCATTTCCCAGGCCAGCTCGATGGCTTGCCGCGGGCCGTAGTCCCCGAAGGAGAAGTTGCCGTTCACCTGGAAGAACGTGCTGTACCGGCTGGTGCTGCCCGCCGCCGGGATGTCATTGACGCGCAAGCACTTCTGCACGCTGGTGGCCCGGCTGAACGGAGCTCGCCGCTGGCCGGACAGATAGGGCAGGAACGGCACCAGGCCGGAGCCGACGAACGGGGACTCCCCATCCGAGTCCCCGTGCGCTGCGGGCAGCGGTGGCCGGATCAGTGGTGCGCTGGGGACGACGCTGTGCCCGCGAGTCGAGAAGTAGCGCAGCCAGCGACGGCGGATCTCGGCCGTCTCCATCTCAGTCGGATGCAACCCCAGGGGCGGCGTGCGCGTCAGCTCCCAGAGCCGCCCGCAACTCCTCTTCGCGCT
>CALMAR010000368.1:4226-10779 GCA_937859855.1 uncultured Kineosporia sp. | reverse complement strand
CATCCGTACTCAGCCCATCGGCATGGGACATCGCAGTTGTATCGACCTGGCAACGCTTTTCGAGCCGACCGAAGGAATGATCGTCGGCTCGACGTCGTCCGGCGGGATCCTCTGCTGCCCGGAGGTGTTCTACCTGCCGTACATGGAGTTGCGGCCGTTCCGGGTCAACGCCGGCGCCGTCCACAGCTACGTGTATCAGTCCGGGAACCGGACCAATTACATGAGTGAGCTCAAGGCCGGATGGCCCGCTCAGATCGTCGGCATCGACGGGCGCACCCGGACGGTGCCGGTGGGGCGGATCAAGACCGAGATCCGCCCGCTGCGGTTGATCGAGGTTCAGTTCGACGGCGGCGAGCGGGTCAACGTGATCATGCAGGACGACTGGCACGTCCGGATCTTCTCCGCCGAGGGCAAGCCGCTGAACATCACCGAGCTCAAGCCGGGTGACAAGGTGCTGGGCCACACGGCCACCCCGGGCCGGCACGTCGGCATTCCGGTGGACGAGACGATCGAGGAGTCCTGAAATGACTACTGCAGGCAAGGACATTCGCTGGTCCAGGTTCGTCGGCCGGGATAGCCACCGTGCTCTGATCGTGCCGATCGACCACGGCCTGACTATGGGATCGGTCGAGGGTCTTTCCTCGGTGCGCGAGATCCGGCGCTGGCTGGGCCATCCCGCGATCAACGGGATTGTGGCCCACAAGGGGATGGTGACCAAGCTGGCTGCGGCCGGGATGCTGAACGGCCTGGGCGTGATGATCCATCTGAACGGCAGTACCGCGATCGGTGAGAACCCTGACGTCAAGCACATGGTGACGTCGCTGGAGACCGCCGTCCGGCTGGGTGCGGATGCGGTGTCACTGCAGGTCAACTTCCGATCGGACAACCACGGTCACAACCTCAAGCAGCTGGGAACGGTGGTCGACGAGGCCGGGCAGTACGGGTTGCCAGTGATGGCGATGATCTACCCGGCGGGTCCGGCCGACGACGCCCCCGGCCGGCCGATGCGGTTGCACCGGCACTACCTCCGGATCGCCTATGAACTGGGAGTCGATGTGGTGAAAACCGCTGCCCCCGAACAGGTCGAAGACATGGGCGAGCTTCTGGACGGGCTGGGCGAGGACCTCAAGGTGGTGTTCTCCGGCGGGGCGCTGGCCTCGGACGAGAACCTGCTGGGTCTGGCCAAAGCGGTGGCCAACAGCAACGCGGCTGGACTGTGCGTCGGGCGCAACGTCTTTCAGCGCCGCGAACCGGACGAGATCCTCAGCCACGTCCGCGGCCTGCTGGACGGCTGATCGACTCGTCGCCTGAACAGTGGCCCCGCAGTTATGGTGCTGAGGGGCCACTGTCGTTGCGCTGGGCCAGCCAAGCGGCCAGTTCCTGCTGGTCCGGCGGGTTGGCGCCAGGCCGGGTACAGGTCAGCGCGGCGACGGCGACGGCATGTCTGAGCAGCGGCTCGATGTCGGCGAGGCTGGCCGCCCGCAGCCGGGGAACCGCGTCCACGCTGAGCAGGCCGGCCCGGGCCAGCGCGTCGAGCAGACCGGCCATCATGGCATCGCCTGCGCCGACCGTGTCGGCCACCTCGATGTTCTGGGTCGGCACCGAGGTGACGCCGCTGGCCAGCACGCCGAAGGCCCCCAGCGGGCCACGGGTGACCACGACCAGAGCCGGGCCCAGCTGGCGCCACTCCTGGGCGATCTCGATGGGGTCAGTCCCCGGCGCCAGCCAGGCGATGTCCTCGTCGCTGACCTTGACCACGTCAGCGGCCGCGATGATCTGGTTCATCCGGATCCGCGCGTCCGCCGGGGAGCCCATCAGGTGGGGCCGGGCGTTGGGGTCGTAGCTGACCACTGCTCGCCCGGCCGCACTCTCGATCAGCTTGACCACCTTGTCTCCGCCCGGTGCCAGGGTTGCGGCGATCGAGCCGGTGTGGACAGCCTGGGCGTCGCCGATGCTGGCCTCGTCCGGCAGATTCCAGTCGAGATCGAAGACGTAGCTGGCGACGCCGTGGGGATCGAGCTCGGCCGCCGCGGTCGAGGTCCGGTTGGGGGTGATCGAGCCTGGTTCGATCCGGACCCCGGACGCCTCCAGGTGCTGCCTGATCATGTCGCCGCGATCGTCCTGGCCCAAGCGGGTGAGAAGCCGGGCATCGTGCCCCAGACGGGCCAGCCCCAGCGCCACGTTCGCGGGACTGCCGCCGGGGTACTCCTGGGTGGGCTGGCCCGGCCTGGACACGAGGTCGACCAATGCCTCACCGATGACGAGGACGTCGCTCACGGCTTGATCCTCACCGCGGACCGCGCGCTGCGCCTGATGGCTGGCTCACTCTGCTCGCTCACGGGCGCCTCCTTGCGTCTCAGTGGCGCGAGATCACGCGCCTGACGATGGTAGGCCGGCGGCCGCGCTGAGCGAACCGGCCGCAGCGGCCGTCCGTCGAAGTATTTGGCACGATGGGGGCGTGACCGACAGCTCCGGATCCGCCGCCCGCCCGGCCGATGTTCAGCCCGCGACTGAGGCCGGGAAGGCGGCTTCGGACGAGCCGGTACGGCGGGCCCGGTCCGGTTCAAGCGACATGGTCCGTTCGCTTCTGGTCATCCTGGCCGTGATCGGCGTGCTGCTGCTGATCGTGCCCCGGCCGAACAAGCTGTCAACCGAGTCGGTGGATGTGGTCCAGGCGGCGGCTTCGGCCCATGGTCAGCTCGGTTTCGAGCCCGCGGTGCCGAAGGCGCTGCCCGATGGCTGGACGGCGGTGGCCGCCAGCGTGCAGCAGGCCACCGGTCGGATACCGACCTGGCATCTGTCGTACCTGACGCCGTCGGGTCGCTACGCGGGTATTCAGCAGGCCGCCCATCCGACCCAGGCCTGGGAGAACCACCAGGTCACCGACGGCAGCTCCCGGCAGGGCGAGCATCAGGCGGCCGGGAGGACGTGGCTGGTGCGCAGCCGCACAGATCGCGGCATCACCAGCTGGGTGCTGCGCGAGCCAGAGCAGACCATCGTGCTGACCGGAACCGCCGGGGAGCAGGAACTGGATCAGCTGGCGTCGGCCCTGTTCGGCTGATGCGACCGGCTACGTCCGGCCGTCGTCCGCTGTCTCGATCCGGGCCCGCGCGCCGGCCAGCCACTGCTCACAGTGCCGGGCCAGCGCCTCGCCCCGCTCCCACAGGCCGAGCGAGGCTTCGAGCGTTTCCGCACCGGACTCCAGCCGGCGCACGACGTCCACCAGCTCGTCCCGGGCCTGCTCGTAGCTGAGCTGGGCGATGCCGTCCTCAGCGGGTGGCTGCGGGGCTTCGCTCTTCCTACCCGGCGTCACTTCGCCAGCCTAGGGCTTGGTCGTGGCTGCTCGTGGCTGCTCATGGCTGCTGCTCGTGGCTGATCATGTCTGCTCATGACCTGCCGCTTCGACCGTGGCCGCGAAACTGCCGCCGTCCACCCGGATGATCAACCCCTCACCGGCGCTGACCTGGCCGGGGGAGCGGATCACCCGGTGACCGGTGCTCTGCACGACGGCGTAGCCGCGAGCCAGGGTGGCGGCCGGGGACAGAGCCAGCACGCGTTGCCGCAGGTGTTCGATGTCGTCCAAGGCATGCGTGATCCGGGACGTCAGCGCCCGGCGAGCTCGATCACGCACCAGCTCCAGTTCTCTGGTCAGGCCAGCGAGGATCCGCTGTGGATCGGCCATCACCGGCCTGGCCCGCAGTGCGGCCAGACCGGAATGCTCGCGCTGGATCCGGACCAGCATCGCCGCTCGCGCACGTTGGCGAACCTGCTGCACAGCGGTCAGTTCGGCGTCCATGTCCGGCACGATCCGCCGCCCGGCATCGGTGGGAGTGCTGGCCCGCAGATCGGCGACCAGGTCCAGCAGCGGCTGGTCAACCTCGTGACCGATCGCACTGACCACGGGGGTCCGGCAGCTGGCCACCGCGCGGATCAGAGTCTCGTTGCTGAACGGCAGCAGGTCCTCGAGCGAGCCGCCGCCGCGGGCGATCACGATGACTTCCACCTCGGGCCGCTTGTCCAGCTCGGCCAGGGCGGTGACGACGTCCTGGACGGCGTGCAGACCCTGGACGGCGACCGGGCGCACGTCGAACCGGACGGACGGCCACCGGCGGCGGGCGTTCTCGATCACATCCCGCTCGGCCGCGCTGGCCCGGCCGCAGATCAGCCCGACCGTGGCGGGCAGGAACGGCAGCGGCCGTTTGCGGCGGGGGTCGAAAACGCCCTCGGCGGCCAGGATCCGGCGCAGCTGTTCGAGCTGGGCCAGTAGCTCACCGACACCGACCGGCCGGATCTGGCCGGCTTGCAGGCTCAGCGATCCACGCTTGGGAAAGAGCTGGGCCCGGGCCTGGATCACCACCCGGGCGCCGTCGCTGAGGGGCGCGGCCAGCCCGTCCAGCAACCGGCCAGAGATGGTGACCTGGAAGGACATGTCCACGTCTGGGTCGCGCAGAGTCAGGTAGCAGGTGCTCTGTCCCGGCCTGCGGGTGAGCTGCACGACCTGGCCCTCGACCCAGACCATGGGCGCCCGGTTCACGTAGTCGGTGAGCTTGGCCGACAGCAGCCGCACCGGCCACGGGTTCTCGGCGGTGGTCTGCCCAGCGGTGGCCGCGATCGTCCGCACTCTGGAATCGGCCCCGGTTTCGCCGGTTCGGGACCCGGACGGCTGGGCACTCACAGCACAAAGGCTAGTCGTCGCGGGGGGCCGGATGCTGCTCCGTAGCATGGCGGAGTGACTCGACCGCCGCTGGCACCATCCGACGTATCAGCTGAAGCCACGCCCCGGCCCGTTCAGGGCCGGGTGTTGCTGGCTGCGCCGCGCGGATACTGCGCGGGCGTGGACCGCGCGGTGGATGCCGTGCAGAAGGCGCTCGAGCACTTCGGGCCCCCTATCTACGTGCGCAAGGAAATCGTGCACAACCGGCATGTGGTGATGTCGCTGGAGGCCAAGGGCGCGATCTTCGTAGACCAGACCGAGCAGGTGCCCGAGGGTGCCACGGTGATCTTCTCCGCCCATGGGGTGTCGCCTCAGGTGCATCGCGCAGCGGAGGCACGCAACCTGCAGACCATCGACGCCACCTGTCCGCTGGTGACCAAGGTGCACAAGGAGGCGGTCCGGTTCGCCACCGCTGATTACGACATCCTGCTGGTCGGGCACGCCGGGCACGAGGAGGTCGAAGGCACCTCGGGGGAGGCGCCCGAACACATCCAGCTGGTGCAGGGCCCGGAGGATGTGGACTCGGTCGTCGTGCGGAATCCGGAACGGGTGGTCTGGCTGTCCCAGACCACGCTGTCGGTGGATGAGACGATGGCCACGGTCCGGCGGCTTCGCGAGCGTTTCCCAGCGATGCAGGACCCTCCCAGCGATGACATCTGTTATGCCACTCAGAACCGCCAGGTGGCGGTGAAGAAGATCGCGCCGCAGAGCGATCTGGTGATCGTGGTCGGGTCGCGGAACTCGTCGAATTCGGTGCGGCTGGTCGAGGTCGCCCTGGAGCATGGCGCCCGGGCCGCTCATCGGGTGGATTTCGCCTCCGAGATCGATGCGGACTGGCTGGACGGCGCCAGCACCATCGGCGTCACCTCGGGAGCGTCGGTACCGGAGATCCTGGTTCGCGACGTCTTGGAATGGCTTGCTGGGCATGGTTTTACCGACGTGGAAGAAGTTGTGACCGCGCACGAGGACCTGTTGTTCTCACTGCCGAAGGAGCTGCGCCGGGCGATCAAGCCGCCGCGTTCCCGGACCCGTCAATGATCGACACATAGTCAACACTTGACGCTCTTAGACCCTGATGGAATAGTCAACGCATGGCTATTCCGACCGTGGCTATGACGACGGTCAACCTGCTGGTGCTGGCGACCCTGATGGAGGGTCCGATGCACCCCTACGAGATCCAGCGACTGGCGATCGAACGGGAGAAGACGTCGATTCAGGGCGTCAAACGCGGTTCCATCTATCACGCGGTGCAACGGCTGGAAGCGGCCGGGCTGATCGAGGCGCTGGAGAGTGAGCGTCAGGGCCGGCGGCCTGAGCGGACCGTCTACCAGCTCACCGATCTGGGCCGGGACGAGACCCGGCAGTGGCTGGCTACCCTGCTGCGGAAGCCCGGCAATGCCGTCCCGGAACTGATCACCGCGATGGAATTCCTGGCGATCCTCGAGCCGGACGAGGTGCTTGCGGCCCTGGAAAACCGGACCTTTCAGCTCGATCGGGAGATCGGCGGCCTGCGGGCCTCGATGGCGTCGATCGGCGACCGGCTGCCCCGGATCTTCGTGATCGAGGTCGAGCTGAGCCTGGCGCTGAAGGAGGCCGAGCGGGCCTGGGTCGCCCGGATCGTGGCCGAGATCCGGGCTGGCGCGTTCACCTGGAACCGGGCCGAGCTGCACGAGTGGGCGGCCCACTCGCCGCCGTTCGGATCCGGCGTGCATCGGCGGGCAGCTGCGGCACCGGGTGCGGCACCGGGTGCGGAGGAGGCCCCGTGAGCTGACGTCACGCTTCGCAGACTGCCGGGGGGGGGGGGGGGGCACGCCCCGGGGGGCGGAGCGGGGGGGGGGG
>CALMAR010000368.1:0-4171 GCA_937859855.1 uncultured Kineosporia sp. | reverse complement strand
CCCGGCGGCTTACCGCCGTCAATGCCTGTCGAGAGCACCTGTCAACCAGCTAGCCGCTGGACGTTCTGAGGAGTGTCCCATGCCGTCATCATCCGGATCTTCGTCGCCGCCCGCACAGAACGCTGCGCATGAGCCGCAGCCGGGCCGGACCGGCGGCGTGATCGCCGTCCTGTGTCTCGGGCTGTTCATGACCCTGCTCGATCTGACCATCGTCAATATCGCCATCCCGGACTTGGTCGACGGGCTCGGCTCGTCGCTGGACCAGGTGTTGTGGGTGCTCAACGCCTACAGCCTGCTGTACGCGGTGCTGCTGATCACCACCGGTCGCCTGGGCGACATCCTGGGGCCGAGGACCATGTATCTGGCTGGCATGACCGTGTTCACGCTGGCTTCGGCCGGAAGTGGCCTGGCCCAGACGACGGCCATGCTGATCGTGTTCAGGGCGTTGCAGGGGATCGGCGCCGCCATGCTGGCCCCGCAGACGCTGGCCTTCATCACCGCACTACTGCCCCCCAGCCGCCGGGCCGGTGCCTTTGCTGCGATCGGCGGCATGTCCGGGCTGGCGGTGCTGGCCGGCCCCACTCTGGGCGGCCTGATCGTGACGCACTGGGGCTGGCGCTGGATCTTCTTCATCAACTGCCCGCTCGGCCTGCTCACCATCACGCTATGCCTGGTCCTGGTTCCGGATGTCCGGCCCGGTCTGCGGCACCGGCTCGATCTGGGCGGGGTGGCGCTGCTGACGGCCGGGCTGTTCGGGCTGGTGTTCGGCCTGATCGAAGGCGAGCGCTACCACTGGGGCCGGATCACCGGTGCGATCAGCATTCCGCTGCTGATCGGGGCCGGCCTGGCGGTGCTGGCGGTGTTCGGATGGCGGGAGGCCCGGCGTCAATCAGGCGAGCCGCTCCTGCCGTTCGACATCTTCGCCGACCGCAACTTCACCCTGATGTCATGCGTGCTGGGGATCATGGGCTTCGCCATGGTCGGTCTGTACCTGCCGCTGACCATCTACTTCCAGTCCGCGCTGGGCCTGTCGGCGGTTGCGGCCGGTCTGGCCATCGCACCGCAGCCGCTGGCCATGATCGTGTCATCGTCGATCGGGGGTGCGTTGTCGGAGCGGATCTACGGCAAGCTGCTGCTGATTCCTGGGCTGCTGCTCTTCGCGGCCGGGACGGCCTGGGTGATCGTGACGGCGGCCGCGGACAGTAGCCGCTGGGCGTTCGTTCCTGGGCTGGTGGTGGCCGGGCTCGGCATGGGCTGGGTCTGGGTGCCGGTGTTCAGCCTGGCCACCCGGGATCTGCAGCCACGGATGGCTGGGGTGGCGGCCGGGGTGCTGGACACGGTGCAGGAGCTCGGCAGTGTGCTGGCCACCGCCGTGATCGGGGCGTTCCTCTCCAGCCGGCTGGCGGTCACGTTGCACGAGCAGTCTGTGGCTCAGTCGGCTGGCCTGCCGTCCGGGGTCCGGGACCGGTTCGTGACCGGCTTCAGCGAGGGTTCTTCGAACGGCCTGCAGGTCGGAGCCAGCAACTCGGCCCCGCTTCCTGCTGGCACGTCGCCCGAGCTGGCCCATCGGCTGGCCCAGCTGGGGCATGACGTCTTCGCCCACGCCTTCGTTACGGCGATGAAACCGGTCATGCTGATCCCGGTGGCGCTGGTGCTGGCCGGAGCTGGGCTGGCGATGGGTGTGCGCAGGCCCGCCCCCGACCAGGCCCCGGGGCTGGAGGGTGCACGCGCAGCGGCCGAGACAGGCTCTGCCGCAGACTGATTGGGGTTGTAACGCGAGCCAGCGTGAGCCCAGCCGGGCAGATCGGGCTCACGCTGACTCACATCCGGCCGGATGGTCAGGTAATCAGCTGATCTTGGGCTTCCCGTGCGCTGCGGTGAACTCGTCGAGCCAGGCCTTCGCTGTCATGCCGTCGCTCGCAGCGGCTGCCTTCAGAGTGGACGCCGAGTGTTGCAGCGCAGCGGGCACGGGCAACGGGACCCCGGGGCAGCTGGTGGTCCCGGCCGGGAGCACGCCCTTCAGCAGGTACGTGTTGACGTACCCGTCAGCGCATTCGTCGCCTCGCCCATAGATGGTGTGATCCGGCTGCCGGACCTTGACTAGCGATGCACGGGGTGTCTTGGCCCGCGCCGCCAGCGCATTGGCGAGCGGGGTGGCGGGATCGTCGGTGTTGTTCAGCATCAGCAGCGGAGGCAGCTTGGCGCCCTGGATCGGCGATCCGACGATCGGCAGGTTGAAGAACGGGCAGGGGTTCGCGTTCCAGCTGGCCCCGGTCAGCGGGTACTTCTGCCGGAAGATGTTGGTGTCGTTGACAAGCTCCGGATAACCGGGCCCACGGGTGTCCTGGCACACGACACTCCAGAAGACGTCATCACCGTTACCGGGGGGGCCGGCGCTGAACCAGTCGGTCACCACCTGCTTCTCGTCCGCGGTCGCGGTGGAGTAGTGCTCCAGGATGCTCATGGCCGAGGAGAGCTGGTCGTAGTAGCCGGTCCAGTAGAGACCTCCGCTGATTCCAGCGTCATAGCCGGCAGCAGTCAGGGTGCTTCCGTCGGTCAAGGTCAGCGGATGCGCGGCGAGTGCGGCCCGGCGCTTTTCATAGGTCCGGTTGACCGCACTGGGTGTGGTGCCCAGCCCGTACAGGCTGTTGTACCGGGCGATCCACGGCTGGAGGAAGTGCTCGAAGCTGTTCTGAAAGCCGGCGGGCTGGCGCCGGAAACTGGAATACGCGGATTTGGCTGTGAACTCGATGTTGCCGTCCAGCACGAAACGATCAACCCGGCCGGGGAATACCGAGGCGTACCAGGCGCCGAGCCAAGTCCCGAACGAGAAACCGAGATAGCTGATCTTCTTCTCCCGCAGCAGCGCCCGAACCAGATCGAAGTCGCGGACGGTCTGGCCGGTGTTGATGTACCGGGTCAGGGGGTCACTCGAGCACTGGTGTGCATAGGTCATGTCCAGCTGCTTGAACCTGGCCTGGTTGGCCGGTGATGTGTCGCGGCCATCCAGGTTGTAGAGGGTGTCAAGCACGCCCGGACCGCCACAGTTCAGCTCGGTCGACGAGCCGACCCCGCGCGGATCGAGACCGATCACGTCATAGGCCGCGCTGACATCGGGTTCGGAGAACTCTATGAACAGCGGGAGGGTCAGCCCGGAACCGCCCGGCCCGCCCGGGTTGGTGAACAGCACGCCGCGGCGCCTGGCTGGGTCGGTCGCCCTGATCCGGGAGACCGCCACGGTGATCGCCGGGCCCTCAGGCTTGGCCCAGTCCTGCGGGACGGTCACGCTGGTGCATTGCAGCTCGGGGTATCCGGCGTCCGGGTAGCACTCCGACCAGCTGAGTCTCTGTCCGGTCAGCGACGCTGGAATCGTTGTGGTGACGGACACCGAGGCCGGGGCAGTGGTGACTGCGGCGGACGCCGGACCCGACAGGGTGGTGATCAATCCGGCCACTGTGGTGAGCGGCAACGCAACCGCAAGACTCCTGCGCATCCTCATCGTCTGCCCTTCCGGCCCCGTCCTTGGATAGACCGGAATGACACCGATCCGAGTTGGACTCTGACAGACCGTTCGAGCCATTAAAGGATGATCGGAGATTTGTCCCGATCGGTCACGATGGACCGGGTTCGACCAGTTCGGCTGCGGTCAGGGGCCGCGGGACGGCGTCCACCGGAGCCGGAAACTCGAGCTGGCCGTCGGTCAGATCGAGGGCCTCCATCCGCCGGGCGGTGACCAGCACCCGCCGCTCGAGGGCGGCCAGCATGGCGTTGTAGTCCTCAACCGAGCGTTGCAACGATCGGCCCAGTTTGCCGGTGGCATCCCCGAGCGATCCCAGCCGTGCGTGCAGTTCGCGGCCGAGTTCGAACAGCTCCCGGGCGCTGCCGGTGAGAGCCTCGCTTTGCCAGGTCAGGGCGATGGTCCGGAGCAGGGCCAGCAGGGTGGTCGGAGTGGCCAGCACCACCCTGCGTCCCAGCGCGTGATCGAGCAGGGACGGGTCAGCGGTGCAGGCGGCGGCCAGAAAGGCCTCGCCGGGTACGAAGCAGACCACCAGCTGCGGCGTGGGCTGGAACGCTGTCCAGTACTCCTTGGCGGCGAGCGCGTCCACGTGCGCCCGGACCGCGCGCGAACTCGCCGCGCCGTAAACGAAAGGCGAATGAAAAATGCCGATGC
>CALMAR010000367.1 GCA_937859855.1 uncultured Kineosporia sp. | reverse complement strand
GTCGTCGATGCCGCGACCTTCGGCGCCGCCGGCGGGGTCGCCGTCCCGAACACCATCTGGGTGCTGGGCCCGGGTACTGCGAAAGCCGTTGCGGCCAGCGGCAATCCGGCGACTTTTCGGCGCGAGGCCCTGTCGGTGCGGCGATCCGCGCCGTTGGCGGCAGGGCTGCACGGGCTGGGGTACCTGTGCGCCGGCCTGCTGCTCCTGCTCGGTGTGCTCGGTCTCCTGCTCTCGACGGCGGCCAGCCGACCGGCGCGCAGCGAAACCCTCGCCCGACTGAGCACTCTCGGCCTGCGCAGCCGGGACGCGCGCCTCGTCATGGCGGGCGAGCTGCTGCCCGCGGTACTCCTCGGCGCCCTCGGTGGCGTCATCATCGGCGTGCTGCTGACCCGCGCGTCCCTCGGACTGCTGGACCTGCGGCTGCTCACCGGTCAGGCCGCGGAACCGGCGCTGGTCGTGCCGTGGATCAGCGCGATCCCGGTGCTCGTGCTCCTTCTTCAGGTGGCCCTCCTGGTCCGCCTCGAGTCCTCGCGGCGCCGGCAGGAGCGGCTGGGGCTGGTGCTGCGGGCGGGCAGCGGGTGACCTGGCGTGAGGATCAGCGCACACGATCCGGGACGACGTGACCATGATCAGCTCGGGGGCACAGCGGCGTGGTCCATTGTCCCTGCGGTCGCCGCGGGGTGATTACTGCGCCGGTTGTAGCGCGATCGCCTCGATGGAAATCAAGAGTCCGCGCGGCAGCCTCACATTCGCCGGAGCCGAACGGGCCGGAGGTGGATCGGGCATGTGGCTGGCATAGACGCGATTGAGTGCGGCGAAATCCTCGACGTTCGAATAGAAGATCGTGGTCTTGACCAGATGGGCCATGGAGCTTCCGGCCGCTTCGAGGATGGCGGCCAGGTTCAGCAGGGCCTGCTCGGTCTGGGCCTCGATGCCGTCGGCCGTGTCTCCGGTAGCGGGGTCGATCCCGGCAGTGCCTGACACGAATACCAAGCCACCGGCGACGATCGCCTGACTGTACGGACCCAGCGCCGCCGGAGCCCGCTCGGTGGTTATCGCTTCCCGCATCGGCTGCTTCCTCACGTCCGTCGATCCGTCCGGCGCTCTCGGCCCGGTCGGCACCGGCGCCATATGGTGATCATGCCACGTTCCCGGCCGGGCACGGCTGGGCTATCCGGATTCGCCGCCGTGCGCAGGCACTGGGCCGCTTTGTGCTACCGGACCGCTTCGTACTCTCGACCACCGCAACCTGCACCGGCCTTGGGCGGTTAATCGCCTCGGGAATTCCGTGCTCAGGGTTTCGGGAATTTGCGAGTGGCTCGATGACATTGCAGAATGTCGGCATCCGCAGCCCGAGGCAAGGAGTAATCGCATGGCCCAGCAGACCCAGGTCGTTCTGGTCGACGACGTCACCGGCAAGGAGATCCCTGCGGGTGAGGGCGAGACCATCACGTTCGCCGTTGATGGCTCGTCCTACGAGATCGACCTCGACGCCAAGGGCGCGAAGAAGTTCTACGACACGCTGGCCTTCTACCAGGATCACGGGCGCAAGGTCGGTCGATCCGGGAACGGTGCTGCTCGCGGTCGCCGCCGCAAGAGTGGGGATGTCGATCCGGCCTCGATCCGTGTGTGGGCGGCCGAGAACGGCATCGAGGTCAGTTCCCGGGGGCGGATCAGTGCTGACGTCGTCGAGCAGTACAAGGCCGCAGGCAACTGAACGGTCCGTCTCGCACGTAGGGCCCGGCGCTTTCAGCCGGGCCCTGCGTTTGGCCGATCGGCGCGTCTCGACCCCGGCCGCCGGTTGCCGTTCGAGCTGCAATCCCTCCTCGTCGGTCGAAGGTCGGGACAGGACGGCGTGCAGGTTCACGCCGCCATCAGAGGCGGCGAGTTGGTGCGGCGGCGCATGCAGGTCCCGATGCGCCCGCGACAACCGGTGTCTCGCGGCGCACCTCGGTCACGGGATGGAGGCGGCGGCCGGGACGTCGGGCGCGGGCAGTAGTTCTGCTCGTCGGTGCTCGCGCCAGTGGCGAACCCAGTTGGGGACGTCCTCGGCGGGCATCGGACGGCCGATCAGGTAACCCTGGGCCAGGTCGCAGCCGAGTGATCGCAGCCAGTTCAGCGTGTCAGGTTCTTCGATGCCCTCGGCGATGACTCGCAGCCCGAATGCGTGCGCTGCTGTGATCATGAGCCGGACGAGTTCCTGCTGTCGCGTGTCCTCGGAGGCGACGAAGCTTCGGTCGATCTTGAGGACATCGACGGGCAGGTGGGGGATCTGCCCGACAGAGGTGTATCCGGTGCCGAAGTCGTCGAGTGCCGTGCTGACCCCGAAGGCGCGGATCTGTGCGAGATGGTCGTCTGCCCGGGCCTCGTCCACCAGTGCGGTTTCGGTCAGTTCGATCACGAGCTGAGTGGAGGGCAGTCCACTGGCCTGCAGCGCGGCCTCGACGTCGGACACGATCGCCATGGTGCTCACGTGTCGAGCGGACGCATTGACGGCCATGCGCAGCGGCGGTTCGTCGGTGTCCAGGCCTTCTGCCGACCACTGCGACAACTGGCGTGCGGCGGTATTGAGCACCCAGCGCCCAAGGTCGCAGATCAGGGTGGATGCCTCTGCGGCGGGAATGAAGTCATCGGGAGACACTCGGCCGTGGCCGGGGCGGTTCCACCGGATCAGCGCTTCGAAACCGTCGAGTTCACCGCGGCTCAACCCGATCACCGGCTGGTAGTGCAACTCGAACTGGTTCTGCCGCAGTCCGTCGGCGATCGCCTCCTCCAGGGCCACGCGTGTGGCGACGGCTTGTTCGTAGGTTTCGGCGCGATCCTTGCCGCGTGCTTTGGCGGCGTAGAGGGCTTGGTCGGCCCGGGTCAGGAGCTGGCCGGGTTTGGACATCGGGGAGCCGGGAAGCCAGGTGGCCGAACCGGCGGAGATGGTGAAGCGGTGGCCGTCGGCCTGCCGCAGGCCGATGGCCCGGGTCGCTTCCAGCATCCGGTTCGCGACGGCGACAGCGCCGGCGCTGTGGGTGTTGGGGAGCACGACAGCGAACTCCTCGCCGCCGAAGCGGGCGACCACGTCGCCTTCGCGGTGTACCTGCGAGGTGAGGGTCCGCGCGAGCGCGGTCAGGGCGTCGTCGCCGACCAGGTGGCCGAACGTGTCGTTGAAGGCCTTGAAGTCGTCCAGGTCGACGATCACGACCGACAACGGCTCCAGGGCCCGGGTGCACCGCCTCCATTCCGCCCGCAACGCCTGGTCCAGGGCCCGCCGGTTCGGAATCCCGGTCAGGGCGTCACTCATGACCAGGCGCAGCATCTGGTCTTCCATGGACTTCTCAGCGGTGACGTCCAGGGCCAAGCCGACGGCGCGCGCGGCGCGACCACGCCGATCTCGTTGCAGAACCTTGCCGCGCAGACTCAGATAGCGCGGTGCGGACCGTTCCCCGAACCGCGCCACGACGTTGACCAGATCGCGCTCCTGCAGGGATTCGAGCGCGGCCGTGACAGCGGCGCGATCCTCCGGGAGCACCAGCTGGCCGAGTTCTTCAAGTGTGGTGGGGAGCGGGTGTGCCTCGATTCCCAGCACGGCGGCTGCGTGCGTCTCCCACGTCAGTACGCCGGCGCGCAGGTCGAGGTCCCACATCGCCGCTGTGCTCAGGCCTCCGACGGCAAGTTCCAGCCGGGCGCGTAGGTCGAGCTGCTCGGCGAGGAGGTGGTGGAATTCTGTGGTGTCGCGACCACTTGCCCACCACAATCCGCTCTCGCCCATCGGTCGGGCCACCCACTGCAGATGTACCCACCGACCGTCGGCCTGGCGGAAGCGGTTGTCCACCAGCACTTCGGAGGCGCCTCGTTCCAGCGCCACCAAACCTTCGAGCAGGGCGACCAGGTCATCCGGATGCGTGAACTCCAGGAGCGATCGTCCCCGCAACTCATCCTGAGTCATGCCCAGCAACGATGAGAAGGATTGGTTGACTTCCCGCAGGAATCCGTCGGTCCCGGCCACCGAGAACAGCTCTATCTCGGACGGTCGGACATTCTCTGCACTCATCGCGTACACCCCGCCCGCCAGGTGGCAGGCAGCTAGCCGACCTTGTTCTTGGCGTAGAGGCTGAGCAACGTCTGCGCCACCCCTGCATTCGTGATCAGGTCGGGATTCATCAACGGGTACAACGTCGCGGGGGTGAAACCCGCCAGTTCGTCCGCCAGTTCCTCGTCATCGACGTGTTCGAACCCCATCGACCAGTCGGGGAACAACCGGTCCGACACCTCGGCGTCCAGCAACAGGCGAAGATTCGCGTGCCGCTCGTCCCGAGAGATCCGCTCGTACGCCGCATCGAGGGCGGCGCTGTCACCTTCAAGCATCTGCAGGAAGCTCTGGCTGCAGTACAGCAGCATCCCGCTCAGGCCGGCCGGCTCGTTACGCCCCCGGGCGGCACCCAGGAGCTCGACCAGCTCCTCAGGGCTGAAGTCGTGCGTCGCCTGGCTGCAGTAGATGATTCTTCGCATAACACCCTCACCTTCAGATCCGACCCTGCCCGGTTGAGGGCATCCGGCCCCACGGCTACGCGCTGCTATCGGCAACGCCGCGGGTGGAATTGAGCGGCAGCGCTGAGCGGCTCGCACAAATCTCCACCGCAACGGCTCAGGCCGGAGTTCGCGCAGCGTCCAACGACTCGAACCTCCCCGCTGCGATCTTGACCGAAGGCTCCATCACGCAGACATCGGCCGGCGCCTTCGACGTCGGGCGGTGCAGCAGCGATAGTGTCGGTCGCAGCACATCGACCGAGATCGAGGGAGTTTCGACCCATGGCACCCCTGGCTCTCGTCACCGGCGCGTCCTCCGGCATCGGCAGGGCCTTCGCCGAGCGCCTTGCCGCCGACGGCTGCGACCTGGTGGTCGTCGGGCGCCGGTCGGAGCGGTTGCGGGCACTCGCTGCGTCGCAGCCGGACGTCGCGGTGGAGGTCGTCGTCGCCGACCTGTCCACTGATGAGGGCATCGACGCGGTCGCGCAGCTGTGCGCAGATCGGCCGCTGAGCATGCTGGTCAACAATGCCGGCGTCGCGCACTACATGCCGATGGCGCAGCTGCCGGCCGCCACGGCGCGCGAGCTGGTCCAGGTCAAGGTCGTCGCACCGACGATGCTGACCCGTGCCGCCCTGCCCGGCATGATCGAACGGGGCGCGGGGACCGTCCTCAACGTCGCAGGCATGATCGCGTTCTCCGGGCCGGCTCCGGCTGCGGCACCGCAGGGGCAGCGCGCCGTCTACGCCGGGACGCTGGCGCACGCCGTTGCCATGTCCCAGACCCTGCACGCGGAGCTGGAGGGCACCGGCGTGAACGTCCACGTCGTCTGCCCCGGCATCGTGGCCACCGAGTTCCACGAGGTCCAGGGCATGGACCTGTCCGCGCTTCCCCGGATGTCCGCGCAGGACGTCGTGACCGCCGCCCTGGCGGGCATCGAACGCGGTGAGGTCGTCAGCGCTCCCGGCGTCGAGGACTACACCCTGTTGGAAGCCGTGTTCGGCGCGGACCTCGCCGCCTTCCACGGCCAGAGCGCCCAGCTCGCGTCCCGCTACCGGACCGACTGAATCGTCACCGGCCACGTCGGGTGCGGTCGCCGCGGGAACTCGTTGACCGGGCTATGCCGACCCGGATCCGGATCCGTCCGGGTCCCGGACCCGGATCAGGTCTCGCTCGTGATCAGTCACAGGCAGCTGCCCGGATCGTTGCTGTCGCCGATGATCCCGACGAGTACCCGCCGGAAGAGCGCAACCTCGGTACTGTCGAACTGCGCGAGCGCTGCCACCTCGACCTGGTCCGTGGCGGCGGCGACCTTCCGTCGCAGGGCTTCGCCGGCCTCGGTGATGTGCGGGATGCGTGTGCGGCGGTCGTGCGGGTCGGGACGGCGCTCGACCAGTCCGGCCCGCCCGAGTCGGTCGAGCTGGCTCATCAACGTGGTCTTGTCCAGCCCGAGTGCCTTGCCGAGCTCGATCTGGGTGAGTTCAGGCGACGTGTGGAGTGCACTGAGCACGATGTGATCCCGCAGCTGGACGCCTTGCGCCTCGGCCTGCTCGCCAAGAGCGGTGCGCATGCGCTGCGCTGCACGGTGCAACAACCAGGTGATCTCCGAGTCGATGGACGGCGCTGCGGCCCCGGAGCGCGTGTCGCCCACCGCCGTCGCTGCCGTCACTGCCGGTGTCATGCTCTTCCCGAGCCATCGTCAGTGGGAAAATGCTCGGGCAGAAACGGAATCCCAGCGTAAGCGGCGCGGTCATGGGCCGGTATCACCTGCATGACCCCGGTCAGGGCGATGGCGCGCAGCAGCCCCTGGCGGACCTGCTCGGCGTCGCTGTCGGCCAGCTTGCTCAGCAGCCACGGTCGCTCCACGCGGCGGCTGATCCCGTCGAGCTGCCAGGTCAGGTCCCCGATGAAGGCGTAGCGCTGGCCGCGCGGCAACGTCACGAAGACGACGACGGACCCGGTGGTGTGCCCACCGGTCAGCGCGATCACCACGGACCCGTCGCCGTGCACGTCCAAGCTGGCGGGGAAGCCGAGGTAGGCCGGACCGGTGAAGGCGTACTCGTGTATCTCCAACCCCGGTGACACGCTGCGGAACACGGCCCCGTCCGGATCCTCCGCCGCATACCGGCGCTCCAGACCGTTGATCCAGACCGGCACCTGCAGCGCTTGCAGGCCACTGACGTGGTCCCAGTGAGAGTGCGTCACGACGACGCCGAGCAGCCGCCCGCGCTCGTAGCCGCTGGCGTCGAGCTGTTCGGCAGCGGTGCGCCAGGTCTCGTACGGCGCGCGGGCGATGCGCGGCAGCATCCCCACGTGTGCCGCGACGTCGGGGCCGAAGCCGGCATCGATCAGCAGATCGCCCTTCGGATGATGGATCAACACCGCGGTCGCCGCGAAGTGCCGCTTGTCACGGAACGAGCCGCCCTTCACTGCGAAGGCGGCCCGCGTTCGATAGGTACCCGTCGGCAGCTGGTACATCGCCATCGCGGCCGGTGGCGTCGCGGCGGGCAGCGGTTGTGACCATGCGGGAGGAGCAGGAAGAGACGCCATGAGTCGACAGTATGAGGCCAGACCATCCCGACCGAGAACATCTGAGCCGGGACGAACTCGTCAGCCTGTCCGTGCCGGCCCGCGATGCTCCGCTCGGCGGTCCGTCGTCCGTACCCGATCCAGCCGATCCGGCCGATCCAGCCGGTCCCGTGGGTGCCGGCTTCGGAACGATCGGACCACGCGCTCCGCGTCAGTTCGGCTGTCTGCTCCAATACTCGGCCGGTGCCTCCTGGTGTCGTTCCTTGCTCTGGCCGTGGGTGAGCAGGGCCGTGCCGAGGATGCCGGCCAGCAGGGGGCTGGCGGCGACGAGCAGCAGCAGCACTGGGATGGGAAGGCCGTCGACCAGGCCGATGAGGGCTGCACCGAGGGCGGAGGCGGCCACCTTGAGGCCGGCGCCGATGGTGAAGACCTGGGTGCGTACCGATTCTCGGGAGTACCGGGTGCGTGCGGTGAACAGGGCGGAGCCGAAGGGTCCGATGAAGAACCCGGACAGGGCGAAGAGCGGGCCGGTGATCCGGACGGATGGGGCGACGGCGGTGAACGCGAGGGGCAGGCCGATCCCGATCATGGAAGCTGCCATCACCAGTGCTGGACGGTGAGCAGCAACAGGTCGCCAGGTCCACAGCAGTGATCCGAGGAAGGAGCCCGCGGCAACGGCGGTGAGGAGGAGCCCGCTGCTGGCCGGCCGGTGCCAGGACACGCCGAGAAGTGCGGCGACGACTGCCAGTGCGCCGGGGCCCAGCTGGCCCAGGGTGCTGGTCATCGTGACCACCCGAAGCGTGGGTTGCTGCAGGATCTCCTTGGCGCCGCTGAGCAGGGTGGGACGGTCCGGCTCACCGGCCGGAGCGTCGGTGAGGCTCTTGTCCTGCGCCATGGCCGAGGAGGGGACGGCGTGCGGGGGCGCCGAGGCGATGGGCAGCGCTGCGACCAGGGCGGCTCCGAGGGCCGCTGATCCGGCCAGGAGCGTCTGGGCGGCCCGGGGGCTGATGACGGCGGCGGTGATGCCGGCCAGGGCCGGGCCGGCCATGCTGGCCACGTTGTACAACAGGGAGTCGAACCCGAACGCGCGCGGAGCACGCTGGATGCCTACCAGGTTCGGCAACTGGCTGGTCAGGCCGCCGGTGATGGTGGGACCGGCACAGCCGCCCAGCAGCAGCAGCACCACTGTCAGCCATACCGGCGCCCGACCCAGGACGAGAGCCACCGCCAACAGGCTGGCCGCGAAGACCAGGATGCCAAGGACCAGGATCCAACGGGGACGGCGGCCCCGGTCGATGGCCAGGCCCACCAGCGGTGCGGCGATCACGTGGGGGGCCAGGAGCACGGCGACCAGAAGTCCGCCCAGCTTCGCGCTGCCGGCCACGTCGAGAGACAGAAGCACCAGCGATACCCGTGCTCCCTCATCCGCCACCCGGGTGGTGACAGCCGCGGCAAGGTAACCGGTCAGCACCCAGCGCCAGTCGCGCTCAGGATCCGCATCGTGTGGCATCGCACTCCCTGCGTCACTGGTCCAACAGGTGACGGCAACGTTGCTCGCTCCGCCGTCACCTGTCAAGGTGGTGGCGTGTCATTCGAGTTCATCGCGGACCGGCCGGTGCTGGACTTCCTGCCCACCCTGGCCGCACGCGGCACGGACAACGACGAGAAGCTCCTCCTCGAGCAGGACCTGGCCGACTGGATCCTGCAGTCCGGCATCGTGGACCACGTCCCGCCGATCGATGCGGCCGATCTTCAGCACGCAAAGATGCTTCGCGAGGCGATGTTCCGCATGGTGGACGCCCTCATCCGTCGACGCACCGCCGCTGCCACCGATCTGGCGGCGGTCAACGCGGCTGCCGCGGCGTCGCCGCCGACTCTGCGACTTGACCGGAGCAAGCTCCACCGGACCGGGGACCTCGCCGCTGTGCTGGCCGTGCTGGCCCGCGATTGTCTGGATCTGCACGACAGCCCGGACCGAGCCCTCCTGCACTGGTGCGCGGACCGCACCTGCACCCGACCGTTCATCGATCGGTCCCGTGGTCAGCGACGCCGCTGGTGCGGCATGAAGGGCTGCGGCGACCGCGCAAAGGCCGCCGCCTACCGCCAGCGCCAACAGAAGTCGAGAAGCACCGGCACGAAGACGCGCCGGTCACCTACCAGAAGTACCGGCTGAGCCGATCACCAGAGGTCACCAGTCGACGTCACGTTCGTCGGTCTGCTCGGCCAGGACGGCTCTGCTCGGTCAGGACGGCGCCTGAGAGTCGCAGCAGGGCAGCGGAGTTGGCGAGACGTCGACGACGTCGGCGACCTGCCGCGCATCGAGGTGTCCGCAAGCATGCTTGGCACGTCCTCGGGGGGTCTGAATACTGCCACTGTGAGCGAACAGCGAAAGGTCACGGTGATCACTGGCGGCGGGCGTGGGATCGGCGCGGCCACCGCCTTGCACCTGGCGCGTTGCGGGCACGACCTGGCACTGACGTACCTGTCGGATGCGGCGGCAGCAGAGCAGGTCGCGGCCGCTGCTCGCGAGGCCGGTGCCCGAGTGGTCATCGTCGCGGGAGACGTGTCCGATCCTGCCGTAGCCGACCAGGTCTTCGCCGCCGCCGGCGACTTGGGGCCGGTCACCGGACTGGTCAACAACGCCGGCGTGACTGCTCACGTCGGGGACCTGGCCGACACCCCGGTCGATGTGATCGCCCGGGTCGTGGACATCAACCTTCTCGGCGCCCTGTGGTGTGCTCGGCGCGCCGCTCAGATGATGTCGTTCAGCCGAGGTGGCAACGGCGGGGCGATCGTCAACGTGTCGTCCGGGGCGGCCACCCTCGGCTCGGCTCACGAATACGTGCACTACGCGGCGGCGAAGGCCGGGGTGGATGCCCTCACGATCGGCTTGGCCAAGGAGTTGGCGGACCAGGGTGTGCGCGTCAACGCCGTGGCCCCCGGGATGATCGACACCGGCATCCACGCTGCCGCCGGAGATCCCGACCGGCTACGCCGCGTCCTGCCGCGCATTCCTCTCGGACGTGCCGGTCAGCCCGAGGAGATCGCGCCCGCGATCGCCTGGCTTCTCGGTCCAGAAGCAAGCTATGCCACAGGTGCCATCCTGCGTGTCGCAGGAGGTCTGTGACACGGCGACAGGTCCTTCGCGAGGGGACCGCCTCGGCCGGAGTCCCGGATGTTCTCAGCGGTCCGGATCATTCCCCGAGACGCAGAACGGCAGTCCGACCGGGTCCTGGAGGGTGACAAACCCGTCGCCCGGCCACAGGTAGCGGGCACCCAGCGCTTCGACGCGACGTACTTCGGCGGCGATGTCGTCGGTGCCGAGGTCGAGATGAGCGCGGACCTCGGCCGCGCCGTCCTCTTCGCCGAGTTGCTGGATGAGCAGTTGCACCGGGCTGGTGTCGCGGTGCACGAGCCGGTGGAACTCCGGTGAGTTCACCGGCTCCTCGTCCCAGCCGGTCGCTGCCCTCCAGAAGTCCAGTTCGGCCTGGTGAAGCTCTGCTGGAGCGTCCACACAGAGCTGGACCAGGCGGCTGCGGTGTCTGTCGGGCCAGCCGGAGCTGGCCGGCCGCCGGTGCTGCCACGGCTCATCGCACACGCAGAAGGGCAGGCCCCCGGGAGAGGACATCGCCTGCCAGGCATCCCCACGCCGGCCGCGGGCGGCACCCAGTTCCTGCAGTCTGGCTGTTTCTGGCTCGATCTCGCCGACGATGTCGATGTGGACGCGCGGCGGCCCACCGATGGTCTGCACATGCAGGTACGGGGCGCCCGCCGGTGGAAGGAGAGAGACGAACTCCGGGTGATCTTTCCACGCCTCACTCGTCGACCACCCCGTCACCGCCGACCAGAACGAGCGTGCGGCCTTCACATGCCGAGCGGGGACGTCGACGAAGGCGTGCATCCAGGGCGTCGGCACAGCGGCCACCCTGTCACACCGAAGCGGCGCGATCCATGGATGTCGTGACGCCCTCGGGTGCGACCGGTGACGGCCCATGAAGGCAGCACGCACGCCGGGTGATCCTCAGGTCAATCGGCCACCTGAGGCGACAGGACGACGTTGCTGATGCGGGCTCCCACGCCGAGGGTCGGCTCCAGCCGCACCCGGCGCAACTTCGGCGACATGCACGACCGGATCTGCCGCGGGTAGCGTGCGATGCGTCGGATCACAGGAGAACATGGCCTGCTCCGCCCGGAGTCCGGTCCTGCGCCGACAGTAGAAGGAGCACCTCTGATGGCCCGCATTGTCCGCCCCACCGCCTTCGGCGGCCCCGACGTCCTCGATGTCTTCGACGTACCTGTACCCACGCCGGCGTCCGGCCAGGTCGTCGTCCAGGTCAAGGCGGCCGGCGTCAACCCCATCGACTGGAAGCTCTACAGCGGCGCCTTCCACAGGGTCGACGACAAGCACAAGGACGAGGCCGGCGTCGACACCGAGTCGCTGCCCAAGATCGGTCTGGAATGCGCCGGCGTCGTCACCGCCATCGGCGCCGACGTCACCGACGCCCAGGTCGGCGACGAGGTCATCGTCTATCCCGTCACCGCCGCCTACGCCGACTACGTCGTGGCTTCCACCACCTCGCTGATCCCCAAGCCCTCCGCCCTGGACTGGCCGCAGGCCGGCGCGTTGATGCTGACCGGCGCCACCGCCACCCACGCCCTGCACGCCGCGGGCGTGCAGCCTGATGACACCGTCCTCATCCACGGCGGATCCGGTGGCGTCGGGCTGATCGCCGTTCAGTTGGCCGTCAGCCTCGGCGCCACGGTCATCGCCACCGCTGCCGAAGCCAACCACGACCTGCTGCGCAGCCTCGGCGCTACCCCCGTGACTTACGGGGACGGCCTGCTCGCTCGTGTCAAAGCCGCAGCGCCCCAGGGTGTCACCGCGGCCCTCGACCTCATCGGCACCGACGAAGCGCTCGACACCTCCCTGGCACTGGTCAAGGCACCGGCTCGCATCGCCTCCATCGCCGGCGGCCCGCGCCGTGCCCAAGAAGGCGCCAAGATCCTCGGCAACGCGCCCGGCGCCGACATGGGCACCGACATCCGCCAAGCAGCCCGACCCGACCTTGCAGCCAAAGCCGGAGCCGGACAGCTGCACGTCATCATCGACACCACCTACCCCCTCGACCGGGCCGCCGACGCCCACCGCGCCGGCATCGCCGGCCATGCACCCGGCAAACTCGTCCTCATCCCCTGACCGCCTGCCGGACTGATCGGTGCGGCTACCCTGCTCACTGTGACCGACGATCCCGAGGCCCTGCGGTGCGAATTCTGCGGTGAGCGGCTGGCACCAGCCGATGATCAGCAACGCCTCGACAGCGGGTCGGCCTGGATCGCTCCCGAGGTGGACCCGCCGACCGCCTGTCTTGCGTCCGCGTCCGGGCACACCCCGGCCGGAGAGCAGGAACAGCGGATCTCCGCTCGGTGACCCGTTCAGGTCCGCCTGCGCCGCGGATGCCGACAGCGGGTCCCCGAGTGAGTGGTCGGTTCCGCCGCCGCGACCGCGGCTGACCGGTCCGCTCAGTCAGTCAGCAGCCGGTACTCGGCGATAGCGCGGTCAAGCGGATCGTGCACGGGCTGATAGTTCGGTTCAGCCTGGATGTAGTCGCGCACCTCGTCGACGGATACCAGGTTGGCGGCTTCCTCGTCGTCGGCGAAGTGTGAACCCAGGCGGCCGACCGAGTCACCTCGGTCTTTCTGGTCGATCAGCCAGTCACGGAAACTCGGGGTGTCGTCTGCCATGCCGGAAGCCTAGGGGACCTCGTCGTCCGGGATGCGCCGTGACATTCGTTTCAGACGCCCTGCACCAGAGCCCGCCTTAGACCAGGAGGGCGCGCGGCCGGGCACCCGGCGCGGACCAGGTGTGAGACCCCGGTTGTCGGCATCATGACGGTGTGCGCGGGCGTGAGGTTCCATGGTGGGGCGCGGCGTCGTCCCTTGTCGCCCCGATGCTGTTGATCGGTGGTTGGACGATCGCTGCACACGTGCAATGCGGCGGATTCGACCAGGTCAGCGGGACGATCAGTGCGCTCGCCGCGCGCGACGCCGACCACCGCTGGGTGATGTCGGTTGCTCTGCTCGGCCTCGGCACGGCCCACCTGTGCAC
>CALMAR010000366.1:2499-5747 GCA_937859855.1 uncultured Kineosporia sp. | reverse complement strand
CAGGTCAGAGGCTTCTGACCCTGTTCAAGATCCACAGGATTACTGCATGACGAATTCGGTCAGATAGACGTCGTAGACGTCGGCCTGCACGGTCAGCTTGGACGCGAGCTTGATCGCATCGGCACCGGAGATGGTGTCGTCCTCCTCGCTGGCGCTGTCGGCCTGATCGTCCGCTGATGACGTGGACGACTTCTTCTTGGCTGCCTTGTCGCCGGAGGACGAATCCTCTCCGCCGGTCGCCGTGGCCAGATCCGTGCCCTCGGGCAGGTAGGCCAGCTTCACCCGCGCGACCAGCTCCCGCTTGGCCAGCTCGCGCCCCTTGGGGGTGGACAACTCGTCGATGGTGGCGCCACTGAACTGGCTGATGGCCAGGTCCAGCGCCTTGGAACCGTCGACCTCCTTGGCGGCGGCGATGGGCTGCAGCGCCAGGCCCAGCTTGAGGAAGTGCGCCCCGGCCAAGTTGATGGTGATCGGGTCCAGGGGAACGACGGCTCCGGCCACTGGCTCGGGCAGCGTCACCGGCCCCGCGGCGTCGTCCTTCGGGCGCAGCAGGAAGAACCAGGCCACCGCGGCGATGAGCAGGACGAGCGGCGCCACCATGATGATGAGCTTGCCCTTGCCGCCCTTCTTCTCTGCGTCCTTACCCTCCTTCTCCTCGTCCTTGGCCATGCTCGCTCCTCCTGTGCTGGTCGGGGTTCAGCTCTGGGTATCGGCGGCTACCGTCACCGAATACACGCTCTGCGACGGATCATTTCGAGCCGCTCAGCGGGACAGCTGCTTGGCCGCGCTGGCCGCGCCGTGGGTGATCGCCGCCCGGTTGGCCGCCGCACCGGTCAGGGCCGGATGTCCGGTCTGGCTGGCGGTCAGCGGCCCCGGCCCGAAAGGCCGCGTCTTGCTGGACGGTTCGTTTCCGAGGCTGGCCACTGCCCGTCCAGCGGCGTCGTCGACCTGGGCCAGCACCACGATCTCCACCCTTCGATTGGCCACCAGCGCCCGCGGGTCACTGGCCGGCAGCAGCGGTTCGGTGTCGGCGTAACCGGTCGCTGACATCCGCCCGTACGGGATTCCGGCCTGGGCGTGCAGGTATCGCAGCACCCCGGTGGCCCGGTCGGTCGAAAGCTCCCAGTTGGAAGGGAATCTCGCCGTGCTGATGGGGACCGAGTCGGTGTGTCCGTCGATGCTGAGCTGGTTGGGCAGGCTCTTCAGGGTCGGGGCCAGCGAGTTGAGTATCTTGGCACCACCCGGCTCGAGGGTCGCGCTGCCGCTGACGAACAGCACCTTGTCGGTGGCGATCGTCACCACCAGCCCCCGCTCGTTGAACCGGAAGGTCGCCTTCTTGTCCACCCCGGCCTGCTTGAGTGTCTTCTCGATCTGCTTCTGGGCCGACTGCAGGTTCTTGACCTCCTTGGCCACCTGACCCTTTTCGGTGGCCGTAGCCAGCTGGGCCACCGCCTCCGGGTTCAGCTGGGACTGGTTCTGCTCCGCCGCCTGAGGTGAACCCTGGGTGTTACCGGCGCTGCCGGACAGGTTCACACTGTCCGGAGCCACCGCCCCGCCCGGGTCGAGCATGTGGTCGCCGCCGGCCAGCAGCTCCAGCGGAGCGCCGAAGCCAGAGGCCAGGCCGGTCTTCAGGGCCGCGAACTTCTTGCTGTCCACCTGGCTGATCGCGAACATCACGATGAACAGCACCATCAGCAGAGTCATCATGTCGGCGTAGCTGACCAGCCAGCGCTCGTGGTTCTCGTGCTCCTCGTGCTCCTCCTCATGCCCGCGGCGGCGCCCCCCGCCGCCGTGCCCGTGCCCGCCGCCGCTCATGACTCGTTCCTCGTCAGGAGCCCCGCACCCGGCTCAATGATTCGTTCGCATCCCCCGCTCATGCCGCTTCCTTGACCTCACCGGGCCCGGTGGGGGCCATCTTCGAGCGCAGCTTGGTGGCCAGCACCCGCGGGTTGGCGCCGGCCTGGATCGACAGCACGCCGTCGATGATCAGCTCCATCCGGGCCGTCTCCTGGGCGGCGACGAACTTGATCCGCTTGCCCCAGGGCAGGAACATCACGTTGGCCGAGAGCACGCCCCAGAGTGTGGCCACGAATGCACCGGCGATCAGGTGACCGAGCTTGTCCGGCTCCGACAGGTTCTCCAGCACGTGGATCAGGCCGATCACGGTGCCGATGATGCCGATCGTGGGGGAGTACCCACCGGCGTCGGTCCAGAATCCGGAACCCACTGCGGCGGAAGCCTTCTTGGCCTTCACCTCGGCGGTCAGGATGTCGTAGAGGTCGTCCGGGTCGGTGCCGTCCACGGCCATCTGCAGGCCCTTGCGCATGAACGGGTCCTCGACGGTTTCCATCTCCGACTCCAGCGCCAGCAGTCCTTCCTTGCGGGCCTTCTCGGCCAGCTTGACCAGTGGCTCGACCGCCGCCTCGGAGTCGACCTTCTTGGCCGTGAAGGCCGCGATCAGCCACTTGAAGCCAGCGATCGTGTGGGGCAGCGTGTGCCCGGCCATCACGGCGCCGATGGTGCCGACGAAGATCAGAACCAGAGCGGGCGGGACGATCAGGGCGGCGGGGTTCCCGCCTTCCATGATCATGGAACCCAGGATCGCGCCGAAGGCGACGATGAGGCCCAGGATGGTTGCCGGATCCATCGATCACACCTCCCGCAGGGGCAGGCGCAGCAGCCGCCCGGCCGCGACGGAGTGATGGGCGGAGGTGTCGGCGGCCTCGCTCAGCACGGCGGCCTCGTCGTCCTGGGTCTCAGCCAGGCCGAGCCGGCTCAGCCGGGCCAGCGAGATCGCTTCGGCCGCGATCGAGGCGCGCCAATCGCGGATCATCTGCACGACGTCCTGCAGTGACTCCTCCACGACCAGCTTGTGGCCGTCGATCAGGGTCACCACCGTGTCGGGCGTGGTTTCGGCGCGTTCGATCAGGTCGGGGTTCACGGCGACGGGCAAGCCGTTGCCTAGCCGGGTCAAGATGATCACTGTGTCCGTCCTTCGTCAGTGTGAGGCCGTCCGTGGCCTTCGCATCTTCGGTCGGCACCGGCCGCTGGTCTGTAAGGCTTCCGGGGACGGCGGCCGGCCAGCCGGGTGACCACCAACCAGGTGGGCCCCTTGGGTGTTGCGCCCGCACAAACGGATGCTGCCCGTGGCCGCTCCACGTTCGGCGCAGCCACGGGCAGCGCAGTGTGACCGGGGCAGGGCGCCCCTTCGTCCGTGGGGGCAGTTCTGCGCGGACGCGCCCGCCCGG
>CALMAR010000366.1:0-2489 GCA_937859855.1 uncultured Kineosporia sp. | reverse complement strand
GGGGCTGGGCTGGGTGCCGGGGGCTGGGGGCCCCTGGGGGGGGGGGGGCTGTTTTGCGGGGCGGCGCGGGCCTGTCGCGGGCCTATTGGCCCGAACCGCCAGCCGGTTGAGCCGCAGCGCCTGAGCCGCCACGTACCAGCCGCATCGCATGAGCCCAGCTCCAACCCTGGCGTTCTGCCCGGCTGAGGACCCGGCTGGGCTTACCGCTTGATGTTGATCAGGTCCTGCAGCACCTCGTCGCTGGCGGTGATCACCTTCGAGTTGGCCTGGAAGCCGCGCTGGGCGATGATCAGATTGGTGAATTCGGCGCCGAGGTCGACGTTGCTCATCTCCAGTGCTCCGCTGACCATCGTCCCGCGCCCGCCCGAGCCGGCCACTCCGATCTGGGCCAGGCCGGAGTTGGCGCTGGCCCGGAACGTGCTGTCTCCCAGCTTCTCCAGACCGGCCGGGTTGTTGAACGTACCCAGCGCGATCTGTCCCAGCGCCTGCTTCTGCCCGTTGTCGAAGATTCCGGTAACGACGCCGTCGCCGCCGATCTGGAACTGGGTGAGCGTGCCCGCCGCATACCCGTCGGCCGACTTCACCGTCGGGGAACTGGTGCCTGAGTAGCCGGTGAGCTTGCTCAGGTCCAGGCTCATGGTTACTCCGTTGACATCGAAGCTCAGCGGAGAGGTGGAACTTCCGGCATCGAAGGCACCCGCGGCGTCGAAGGCGATGTTGCCGGTGGTCAGCTGATTGGTGTTGTCGGCCGGGTCGAGGACGGCCACGTCGTAGCCGCCATCGGCCGGACTGTGCGGAGTGAGGGTGATCGGAACGGCATGAGCGGCACCGTTCTCGTCATAGACCGTGGAGGTGACGGTAAGTCCGGTGGTTCCAGTCGGTGATACGTTCCCGCCCAGCGAGACCTGCTGGGTGGCGTGCCCGGGGATGGTGGTACCGGTCGGCATCTTGATCTTGCTGAGCGAGCCGTAGCTGGAGATGGTGCCGTCGGTGGCGGCGTACCCCATCACATACATGCCCTCGTTGTTCATCAGGTAGCCCGACGAGTCGAGGGTGAAGCCTCCGGCCCGGCTGTAGACCTGCTCATTTCCATTCTGCAGCACGAAGAATCCGTCGCCCTGGATCTGCAGGTCGGTCGCCTTGTTGGTGGTCTGGGTCGAGCCCTGGGTGAAGTTAGTCTGGATGCCGGCCACCTGGACGCCGAGCCCGACCTGGGTCGGGTTCAGGCCGCCGCTGGTATCGGTGGACGCCGCCGAGGCCCGCATCATCTGGCTCAGGGTGTCCTCGAAGAGCACGCTGGACGACTTGTACCCGGCCGTGTTCACGTTGGCGATGTTGTTGCTGACGACGTCCATCATCGTCTGGTGCGCGCGCAGGCCACTGATTCCGGAGAAGAGCGAGCGGAGCATGCCGAACCTCCTGAAGGTTACGGAGAGCGGCATCCGTGCCGGGGAGAGGCCTGCGCTTCGTGCGCTGGCCGTTGCGTCGTGGTACGAAAGTTGTTATGGGCTGGGAGTTGTGGTCACCTTGGTCACGTCAGCGAGGTCGACGGTCTTACCGTCGATGATCAGCTTCGGGACGCCGCTGATCACAGTCACGCTGGTCACCGCACCAGATCCGGCCGCGTCGCCGGCGCCATAGTTCACGGTCCGGCCGATCATCCCGACCGCTGACTGGAGCTGGTTGCTGGTGGTGCTCTTCGCCTGCGCCTCGGCCATCTCGTCCAGCTTCTCGACCATGCTGAACTGGGCCATCTGCTGCAGGTACTGAGTGGAGTCGGTGGGCTTGCTCGGGTCCTGGTACTTCATCTGTGCGACCAGCAGTTTGAGGAACATGTCCTTGTCCTCGCCGTTGGTGCTCTGGCCGGTCGTCATGGTGGTGGCGGCGGATCCGGTCAGACTGGAGACGTTTCCAATCACTGACATACGGTGGTGCTCCCTTCACGGCCCTTCACGTCAGGCCTGTCGACCCGACCGATTGCGGCACAACGGTTGTTGCGCATGTCTTGAGCTAAACCAGCAGATCCAACGAACCCGGTGGCCCGGCGCGCCGCTGCCCGGTGGGCTGGTCGGTGCGGAGCCCGCCGGCCGACCGCCGATCGCTGATCGGAACGGAATCGGGGCGGCCCGGCTGACCGGCCTGATCGTCCCGCCGCGGGGCGGGCTGATCCGCGCCGGCTCCGGTCTGGCCGGTTTGGGTGCTGAGGGTGACGTCGGCCAGGTTCATCCCGTTGTCGGCCAGCTGATTGCGCAGCTGGCCGAGATCGCTGCCCAGCGCAGCCAGGGCTGGCTGACTGGCTGCCAGGTCGAGCCGGACCTGCCCAGCCCGGACATCCATGGTCACGGTGACCTGGCCCAGGTTGTCCGGATTCAAGTGAATGATGGCCTGGTGCATGCCATCTCGCAGATTGCGGGCGGAGATCAGATGCTGCTTGGCCAGATGATCGATCACCTGCCCGATTACCGCTGAAGGTTGTACCGGCTGCGTGG
>CALMAR010000365.1 GCA_937859855.1 uncultured Kineosporia sp. | reverse complement strand
GATGGCGCGCAGCGGGCCAGGGCAGCGGTCAGAACCGGCCAGCCGCGCTGCCGGTCCACAGCACCGCATCGGGCCGCGTCGGCGTGCCAGCGGGCGGAGGCGTGCGCGTCCCGTGCGTGAACACCAGAAGCCTGGACGGCTGCGGCGTCCAGGTCCTTGCCACGCTGAGCGGCAGCTCCAGAAACGAAATCATCCGTGCCGGCGCTGGCGCAGGCCTCTTGCAACGCCGCAGCGAGAACGGCCAGGACGATGCCCCAACCATTGGCGGCACCGAACCCATTGCGAACTCTGCTGAGCTGGTCAGGCTGACCCTGAACAGCAACGATTTTCAGGATTTCGTTGACTATGAGGGTCTGCCCCTGGTGTCAGCGGACTGAACTGATGTGATGCGCGGTCCTTCTCCGGGGCGGTGAACTCCCTGTTCATCAGGTCGTCATGGACCGGCGGCCCAGCCTTGCGGTTCAGGCCCCGCTTCTTGGCATGGATCGACCAGAGCCGTTCCTGCTTGCACAGCCTTGCTACCCGGTTCGCGCACGCCTGGACACCCGCGGCCCTCAGTTCGTCGTGGATGAACCGGTAGCCGAACTACGGGTCGTCATGGTGAATGTCTTTCGCGGCGTTGATCAGGTGCGCCCAGCTGACGGTTCCGCTGCCGCAACTGCCGCAGCTCCGCGGACTCCTCCGTCGTCATACCGGGCCGGACGCCGTCCTCGACGTCAGCCTTCGCCACCGACGCCATCGAA
Organism: uncultured Kineosporia sp.; assembly: GCA_937859855.1. The sequence goes on along the minus strand of CALMAR010000365.1, from coordinate 12,082 downwards.
CGGTCACTCTTACCCGCCACGGCGACCACATCGCGGCGGAACTCCTCAGGAATTGGCCTGGGCATGGGGTGATCTCCAGCGAGAACGAAGATTCTCACAGGAGTCAACCGAACCGGGGGCAGTTCCTCCGATCCACCTGGAATCCGGCGGATCCAGACCCCAACTAAACCCTGTGTCATGAAGAGCTTGTAAAGCACGCTTGACAGGCCCGGTCAAGTGGAGCACGATTCAAGGTGACAAGCACGCTTGACAGGCGGCACCCGGCACCCGTCCGTGCGTAAAGAGATCCGAACGCTGCTGGGTGAGGCAGGCCAAAACCACCTAATTGCGACCCCGCCTGACACGTACGACAACTGCAATCACCTCGAAATCTGACGCGGTGAGGTTGAAGAAATGCGCTCAATATCGCGCCCGAACGAGCAGTCCCTGCTGCGGCAGGTCACAGAAGGGAAATTCGTATGAGGAAGCGTTTCGCCGCGTTGGTTTTGACAGTGGCGATCGGCGTCACAGCGAGCGTTGCTGTCGGAGCAGATGTGGCAGAGGCCGCTCTGGCGCCGGCGTGCAACACGTATGCCTCGGCCCTGTGGAGTACGCAAGGACTAGGATCGAATCATCAGAATTGGAATTTCGCCCCTGGTCATTGGTGCATGACGGATGGGGTTACCGAGGTGGTCTTCCAATCCGACGGGAACCTCGTCTGGTACAACATCCATTACGATCAGGCCAAGTGGGCCACACACACCGACAAGATCGGCGTGACTCGACTGAGTTTCCAGATTGACGGAAACATCGTCCTCTATGCGGGCAATCAATGGAAGTGGGCCATTGGGGCATCCACGCAGAGGACTTCTCACACCCATTTCCTGTGGCAGCTTGGCTGGACTTTCGGGTGTGGTGGCCTCCCGGGGAGTAGAGACGTGTCACTCAAGCACTCGCAGATTAATCCAGACATGCAATTGCACTACAGGGACGTTTGCGGCCCCGCATGATTTGCGCAGGAGCAGCCCGCTTACGCAGCGTCACATTTACGTCGGCGTGCTCGTACAGGCCTAACCCGGAGCTTTCATGGGTGTGGGGTGTCGTAGAAATGAAAGGTAGGTCCTGACCGATCTGACGTTGATGCTGGCCCCGGGCGGTGACTGCCTGCCCCGACATCGTGTCGCTGCGGGAGGAGCGGGGCCTGTCGCGGAACTGGTGCTGCACCTGCGGAAGGGACCTGGCCGGGCAGGGCCTGGATGCTGGCCCGCACACCATCACCTGGCACTTTGCCGAGCACCATGACATCACGATTGCTCCGGCTACAGCCTGGCGGATCCTGTCCCGGCACGGCCTGGTCACCCCCGACCGGCGCAACCGGCCTAAGAGCTCATACGTCCGGTTCGAAGCGGCTCTGCCCCAACGAGACCTCGCAGACCGACTTCACCCACTACTGCCTCGCCACCGGCCGCGATGTGGAGGTCCTGAACTTCCTCGACGACCATTCCCGGCTGCTCCTGGCTTGCGCCGCGTTCCACCGCGTCACCGGACCTGCCGTGACTACCACGTTCAAGGAAACCGTTGACACGTATGGGATCCCAGCCTCTGTGCTGTTGACAATGGGATGGTCTTCACCACTCGGTTCGCTGGCGGTCGTGGTGGCCGCAACAACGGCTTCGAGACCGAACTCCACCGTTTAGGGATCGTGCAGAAGAATTCCTTCCCGAACCACTCGTAGACCTGTGGCAAGGTGGAGCGGTTCCACCAGACGTTGGAGCCACGCATGGGTCTGAGGGCCAAGGATCATGTTGCTCGTTTGAGTTCGTAGCAGGGGAGGGCCGGACCCATGTCTGGTCATGGCGATGAGCGGCCGCCGTACTCACGTTCCTACTCCTCACAAGAAGGCAGTTGAATGCAGGTGACCATCAATTCACCCAAGGTGCGAATTGTTTTCTATTGCCCAGCCTTTCATTCTTTTTCTATAGCGCTTGCCAAACTCCAACTTCAATTCGGTAGTGCCTGATGTCTCCCAAGTCGTGGCCGAGCCAATCTGGACCTGTGGGTACAAGGACAGCTCTCTTCCATAGAATGGATTAACCCAGGGGCTCTCGATAGTGCTGCTGACACCGCCAGCCACGCTCAGGCCGTCGATTTGCCACGCTTGGCAGCGGCTCGAAGACCACCGGGAAAACCCGCCCTCGGCAACGGGTTTGCCCGGGATATCGAAGTTCGCCGAATGGTCAGGATCGAGGTACCAGAAAGTCCGATCCTGATCAAAGGAGTGACTGATCATGACTCATATCACAGACGGCGAGATGGCCCGCCAGGCCGCCTTCGCCGAGGTCTGGTACGTGCATGGCGGCGAGCGCCACTGGGTGCCCGACGGGGAGACGGTGAACAGCCTCGGCGGCTGGGGCTCGGTCCAGGTCGTGTCCGACGCCATCGACAATCCCATCGGCGACAACTGGCCGTCGGTCATCGACGGGGCCAAGCACTACCCGGACGGCAATCTGCTCACCGCCGCGCCGAGCCCGGCGGTCTACGTGATGGAGAACGGCGCGCGGCGGTGGATCCCTGATCCGCAGACCTTCGACGCCCGTGGGTATGACTGGGCCGCGGTGCGGCACCTGTCTGAGCCTGAGATCAATTCCATCCCGCTGGGGCAGCCGCTGCCGTCCGTTGTCCAGCCGTCGTCGAACCTAGTGTCGTGTAACACCGGTGATGTCGCGCTGGGTGCAGGGCACTTTATGCATACCTGGGGTCACCTCACCCGGGACACTGGCCGGTGCGCGGTGCAGACCCGCACGCGTACGGTCACGTGGTTCGGCGGCTTCCACGGCGGAGTGTCGATCGTGCTGTGCGACGCCAACGGCGACTGGGTGCCGGGTGGCCGCAGCGGCCAGCAAAGGTTTGGGGTGGACGGCACCGTGATCGGCCAGTCGGACCGGACCGATCCGTGGGAGTTGTCCATCGCCCCGGCCGACGCCGCCCGGGTGGTTACAGCCACCGCGTTCCAGACCTGGAAACCCGACGACTTTCAGGTCGTGCTGGACAAGTGGGTCGCGGCCGGTAAGTCCGTGTCCGACCTGGCCAGCAGCGCGACCGCAATCGCCAAGGTCGTCACCAGCGCGTTCGCCTGATCCCGCTACCACACCTCGCATCGAACTCATCGAAAGGATCACTCCCATGCGACACCTGCTCAGCGCCCTCGTCGTTGCTGCAGCCCTGATCTCCGGCAGTGCCGCTGCCGCCTCGGCTCTGCCGCCGCCCAACGTTCACTGCGTCAAGGGCTGGCACTACGACGATCTGCAGCACCACTGCGTGAAGGACGGTCTGTCGGACGGCGCCGCCGTTCGCTGATCACCCCGGCATGAGGCGGGCGGCATCCGTGCCGCCCGTCTCGTCGTCTCTCAACAGACCGCCTCATCGCAGGGCAGGCTGGCGTGGATGTGCGTGCCTTCTGCGGGAACGCTGGCCACTGTCAAGGTTCCACCGGCTGCGGCAAGCCGGTCCTGAACGGCAGACAACGGCGTAGCGGCTCCCTCTGGGCTGAATCCCCGGCCGTCGTCGCTGACGTCAACATGCATCCAGCCCTCTCGGACGTCCACGGTGACGTGGGCGATGCAAGGCCCGGCGTGCTTGGCAACATTGGTCAGCGTCTCGCAGATCACCAGATAGGCGGTGCTCTCCAAATCGGGACCGAACCGGCGCTCCGGGATGCGAACGCGCACAGTGATTGGCAGTCGCTCGGCCACGGCTTCGACCGCCGGGCCCAGCCCCGCTTGCGTCAGCAATGCGGGATAGATCCCGTGCGCCAAGTCGCGCAGCTCCTGCAGCGCGAGACGTATTTCAGCACGGGCCTTTTCGATGGCGTCGGTGATCGAGGGATTCGGCGTGACGGCACGGATGGCGCCGAGCCGCAGGCCAATCCCGAGCAGCCGCTGCTGGGCGCCGTCGTGCAGGTCTCGCTCCAACCGGCGGCGCTCCTCCAGCCCAGCTTTGACCAGCCGGCTCCGCGCGTCCTTGGTGGCGGCCAGTTGCGAGCGCAGGCCGGCCTGGAGCCGGGTGTTCTCCAGTGCCAGCCGGGAGACGCCGATAGCCGCATCGACCAGCGACCGGTGCCGGCGCAGGGACGGCGCTGCCTGCACGACCGCGAGCGGATCCTCGTCAGCGGTTGAGACCGGGATCACCAGACGGTCGACGTCGTCACTCGGTTCGCGCGGCAGCCCCTCGCTGTCGACGAAGTGCGCATCGTCCGGTAGCCAGTAGAGGACCTCCAGATCCTTATCGTCCAGCGCGCGGCGCAAGGCGTCTCGCACCTGATCGATCGTGACCGGACCGGCCAGACGGGCGACCAGTTCGGTCACCGCCGCGCGAGCCAGCCGAACCTGAATGGCAGAGATGACGAAAGCCAGCGAGACGGTGACGCCGCTGTAGGCCCGGGCCACCACGAGTGGTTCTTGAGCACCGGGCCCGAGCATCGGCCCGAAGAAGTTGCTGGCCGTGCCGGCTGCCGCAATGATTGCTGCGATCAGGATCGGCAGCATGGTCCGTTGCTCCAGCCGGATCAGCCGGGTCCACCGGCGAACCAGCAGGACGACGAAAACAAATGCGGCGCCAGCCAGCCACGCGTTGTAGAGGTGCTGCACGAGGTCGAACCGGCCGCGGTCAGCCCAGATCGACGGCCACCATCCGCTATAGCCCGCCCACTCCGCCCACTTCGGCCTGCCCGTGGTCACCAGCGCCAAGGGGAACGCCGCAGACCCGATCGCGTTGACGGTGACGAAAATGCGGCTGGACGTTGAGTATTCGGCGTTCGGATAGCGCAGCAGGATGGCCGCAGCGAGCAGTTGCACGAAGGCCTGCGCCCACAACGCCGTCCAGGCGAACGCGCCGATGTCGCGGTGGATGGTCTGGCTGATCACCCAGACCAGCGCCAGCAGCGCAAAAAGCTGCGAGTTACCCCGCTGCCCGACCTGGTTGCGCAGCAGGACGGCGGTGACGGCGAAACCGCCGCCGACCAGGATCCGGCTAATCGCGGCGGACGGCTCGCGGGACCAGATGGTTTCCTGGGTCCACGTCTCTGTGGCGACGACGGCGAGGAGGACGGCGACGAGCAGGCCGGCAGCCCGGATCTGTTGCATGACACCTCGGCCGGGATTGGCGCCCGGAGAACTACTCACTTGCACCGGCGGGGCCATCGCTGGCCTTATCGACTTCTCAGCCAGGTCAGGACCGCCATCACTCGGCGGTTGTCGTCCGGGGAGCCTTGCAAGTCCAGCCTGCGGAAGACGGCCGCAATGTAGCTCTCCACCGCCTTGATACCGAGGTTCAGGTGCCGGGCGATTCCGGCGTTCGATCGGCCCTCTGCCATCAACCCGAGGACCGCCCGTTCACGATCGGTCAGTCGGTCCAGTGGGCCGCCGCCGGTCCGGCGATGGGCGAAGAGCCGCCGGACGATATCCGGATCCACGACGGTCTCCTGCCGGTGCACTCGCTCCAGCGCGTCGCACAGAGTGGCGACGTCGTCCACCCGGTCCTTCAGCAGATACCCCAGGCCGGCCGGACCATCACCCAGCAGCTGAACGGCGTAAGCGGTCTCGGCATACGTGGACAGGACCAACACCCCCGTGCTGGGGTGGGCGGCCTTCAGCCGCTGGGCTGCGACAATACCCTCGTCGGTGAAGTGCGGCGGCATGCGGATGTCCAGGATCGCGACGTCGGGTGGGTCAGCTCGGACTCGGGCGAGCAATTCATCGCCGCTCCGAGCCTGAACTCCGACCTCCACGCCGGCTGCGGAAAGCATGAGTCGCAACCCCTCACGGAACAACGCGGAGTCGTCAGCAACGGCCACGCGCATTGGGACCACCCTCCAGGATTGGCCCGCGGAGCAGGATTGGCAGAATCCCCTGCTATACCTTTCTGCCCGAATGATCCCCTGACTTTCAGTGGTGCGGCAAGGCGTTAGGGGAAACCCGGTACTGGCATTCGTATTGCGGTAAAAGGATGAGAATCATGAGAACCGTCAAGCTGGATGATGCGGCCGAGAAGGCGCCGGTAGAACGATCTGTCGAGATGGACGGACGCCAGCTTCAAGCGACCCGGACGACCATCACCTGGGTCATCTTCACCGCGCTGTGCCTGCTCTTCTTGATCTATACCCACGTCGCCCGGGACCCGGACGCGGCAGTGCCGGCCCCTCTGATCCCTCCGGTGCTTCTGACGGCCGACGTGATCCTCATGCTGCAGATGGGTCTGCGGCGAGCGGGACTGCTCCTGGTCATCCGGCCCGAGATCCGCGTCATCGCCCTCACCATGGCTGCTCAGTCGGGGGGGTTAGCGCTCGTCGGCCTGCTGGTCTGGGACGGGTTTGGCGGACCCTTGAATCCTTTGCTGACCGGCCGGGGGACGGCGACGTCCAATACGCTGCTCATCGGCGGCGCCATGTTCGCGCTCGCAGGCCTCATGGTCCTTTCACCGTGGTGGACCAGCCCGTCTGACGGGATAGGGTCTGCAATTGCGCACTCCGACCCCGAGGCGACGGGCGGAACGATCATCTGCTGCTCTGGTGGCGGGATCCGATCGGCGGCCTTCTGCCTCGGCGGGCTCCAGCGGCTGCGTGAACTGGACATCCTCGGCCGGGCCCGAGCGCTGATCGGAGTAAGCGGAGGCGGTTACATCGCCGGGGCCGTCACCACCATCAATCACCCGGCCAATACCACTGCCGAGCGGCCCGCTAAGCCGCCGTTTGCTCCCGACACCGACGAGGTCGCCTTACTCCGGACCCAGACCAACTATCTGGCTCCCAATGGGGCTATCCGATACGACCTGGTGGTTTCCTGGCTGCTGGGCGCGGCTGTGAACGTCCTGCTCCTATACTGCGTCCTGCAAGTGACCGCTGCGCTCATTGCTTGGCAGGCCGTGGTGGCCCGAACCGCCGTCATCGCGCCGGGTTCCATCGCCCAGCATGTGGCAGCCCGTTGGAGCTTTCATCCGGTCAGCTGGCAGGCCAACCTCTGGTGGTGGCTGCCAGCGATAAGCATCGTGCTCTTCATGATCGGCCGCTGGTTCCACGCGACCCCCGACCGATTTCCTGGTCGTCTATGGGCGCTGGCGATCCGGCCGATTCCTACACCGGTCAAGGTTTACTGGTCGGGGACACAGCTGACGCTGGTCGTGGCGGGACTGGTCGGCTCACTCCTCGTGGCTGGCGTTCCGGATCTGAGCATCACCCTGCATCAGGCCGCCTTACACAACCAGCCGACAGCGTACATCGCCTACCTTCTGCACCACCTCGGCTACGCCAGCTCAGCCGACTGTCTCAGCGCTCTGGCGGCAGGCGCTCATATGGCCTGCGGCGCAACCCGATCCGGATCTGGCCCGCACCTCCTGACCACCGACCCGCTGGTTCCTGCGGTGAGCCTGATCGCTGCGCTCACCGCGTTGCTGACCTTGAGCCGCTCAGCATTGAAAGACTGGCAGGACCTGGAAGCCGCGACCGGATTGAGCGCGCCATTCAAGGTGCTGCTGGCAAAGTTCCGGCGCTACGGCGCGCCCACCATGGCGTTGCTACTGCTGGCCGTGCTGGTGCTGGGGGTCCTGATCCGCTGGACGACCCAGTACCTGCAGGCGCCGGCCGAGATCGGGGAGTGGGGCTCGTGGCGGCTACCCGCGCTGCTGCGGAACCCTGCGTTGCCGTTGCTGATCATCGTCTTTGCCTGCATCGGCGGGGCCACCACCATGTCACTGTTCCCCTTCTACCGGGATCGGCTGGCGCGCGCGTTCCTGATGACCCGCGACGATAACGGCCCGCAGATCCGCGACCGCGCCGACTGGCCCCCGATGTCCGCGCTCGGCGCTGTCACAGAAGGGGACAGCGGCCAGTGGCAGATGCCGGAGTTGGTGCTCTGTACGACCGCGAATATCCAGAACCCGGGTCTGCTCCCGGTTGGCCGGGACGGTGCGCTGTTCATCTTTTCTGGCCAACGGATCGGGCTGAGCGAGCCGAACCTGCCTGGCTCCGAAGACAATCGGCTGCTGCCCGCCGATCAGTACGAACGGGCTGCTATCCACACCGTCGCCGACGCCGTGGCCATCTCGGGCGGGGCGATCGCCCCGATCGCTGGCCGCGAGAGCCGCACGTTCGCGCCGTTCCGGCTGCTGATGGCGCTGGCTAACGTCCGGACCGGAGCGTGGGTGCCGAATCCATACTGGGTGGCCGGGGAGGAAGGTCTCCAGCAGAGCGGGCTCCTGCTTCGATACCAAAGGCTGGTGACGACGTTGAACCGGCTACTCAACCGGGCCAACACCTACTCCGTCGTCGCGGAGGCAGCGGGCATTCCCAGCCTCTACCGGCCCTGGCTATATCTGACCGACGGCGGGCAGTATGACAACCTCGGGTTGGTCGAAGCGCTCCGCCGGCGCCCTCAGCGAGTGATTGTGCTGGACGCATCGGTGAGCCGGCACACGCCGTTCGCATCCGCGGGCGCCGCGATCGCCACCGCACGGATGGACCGGATCGCGGAGATCAAGGACTTCGACCCCAGTGCGCTGAAGCCGGACGGCGACGGGTACTCGAAGCAGGGCTGGGTGAAAGCGACCGCCACCTACATCAATGCCGGCGGCCAAGCCGAGATCATTTTGATCAAATCCGTTCTGACGCGCGGGCAATCGTGGGACATCGAAGCTTATAAGGCCCGGCACCCGGAGTTCCCCCTCACCCCGACTACGAAGCAGCTCTACGACGAGTTCGATTTTGAGGCGTACCGGCAACTCGGCTATTCCCTGGCCGGCCAATGCTCTGCCCTACTGGAAAATACACGCGTGCCTGCTGCCGAGTCCGCCCCTGGCCTTGGGGGCGGCCAGAGTGGCACGTGACCTTGCGACTGATCCCTCGCCCGCCGGCTCTCCATCCCATTCGGCGGGCACGATGGGTGTGCGGTCGTCATCAGAGCGCCGAACGATTCTGTCGTGGTGCTGACACTGGCAGTTGCGGGAATGTGCCGCGGAAACCGCTGCGAAGCTTTGTGGGTTCGGGATCGGCTGGACTCGAGACAATGCAAGGGAGTGCCCTGCAAGACCCATCGGATCACTCGTCGACGAGGGGCGACCCTAATCACCGGTCGCCGATTCCCTGCGGTACAAGGCGACTGATCTGCCGAGGAACCACACCAATCCAAGCTGAATGGCCATCAGACCATCTGGTCATGCCGCGTAACGTGACCGCTCGGAAGGCCTCCGCGGGCACCGGATGGGGCAGGAAGTAGCGCACGCGTTGGTCCCTCGACATTGCGGCCAGCTGCCCGAGATACCGGCTGGCGAACGCTGACGGAACCGCGGGTGCTGATACCGAGATCATCACCTGGCTGGACGACCATTCCCGCTACGCCCTGCACATCTGCGCCCACCCGCAGATCACCGCGCCGATCGTGCAGGCCACATTCATCAAAGCCGCTGCCCTGCAGGGGTATCCGACCTCAACTCTGACCGATAACGGGATGGTCTACACCGTCCGGTTCGCCGGCGGAAAGGGGGGCGCAGCAAACTCGAGGCCGAGTTGCGGCGCCGGAACCTCCGGCAGAAGAACTCCCGCCCGTGTCGAAGACTTCTGGGCCGAGCAGACGCCGTGATCGCTGGGAGTTGATCCATTGGAGGACGAAGCCTCCATCAGGAGTTCCGAAGCCGCCACGCAGGATGTCGTTGAACGCGTCGAATTTCCGTGCCATGTGTGATTGCTGAGATGGGTGGAGAACTCAGGTGCGAAACCTGGGACGCCAAATCAAGCACGCGGGCGCAGTGACACGCGAGTGCGGGAGCCGGCCGTTATCGCATCGGCCCGGCCGGATCTCGCTCAGGTCCATCCCATCCGTAACAACATCTAGCCGTCGGCCGGTCATGGTGTCTAGGGTCCTTACCAGATCCGGTATAACTCGTACGCCGCCATTGACTTGCAGGAGTGCGCAATGGGTAGCCGTCTGGCTCGCATCGTCGCCGTCGCCAGCACCGTGATCGCCATGGTCTGGATCGGGCCGGGGGCCGCGCAGGCCGCAACACTCAAACGTTGCGATCCGTTTGCTGACGGCTACCACTGGGTGTGCACGACCGTGACCAGCGCGCCGGCCGACGGGGTTCGCGTCCTTGACCGCACTACAGGGCAGGTCGTGACGTGGCGCAATGGAACCTCAGTTGCACTCGATCATTGGGCCGTGGACACCGGTTCACCTGCACGGTGCGGAGTCCACGGTGACCTGTTCGTATGGGCTGTAACCTGGTGGGACAACGGATTTCATTGGGGTGTAATCGGCGATTACTACTTGAACACAGGACAGGTCAAGGATTGGGATCCTAAGACAGATTCGTTCGGCAACCTCGGTAACCCGGCACATGACGATGGGTACGGGACGGGCACGTGCAACGTGTTTAATCCGGCCCCAGATGGGTGGACGCTCTTCCGTACCATTATCGTTCATTAAAGGAGGATTCGGGCCTGCTCTTCGCGGTGGCCGACGCGACTGGGAAGCCATCCGCCGCCTGCCCAGACCCGCAACCCGTCCACTATGGCGTCGGTCGCCGCCGCCGGGATCGTCGGCTTCATCGGCTCTGACGAGGAATACGAAGCGTTCTTGGCCGACCTCTACGCCTCCCGCCGCGAACTCGCATGAGCTTGGTCGTCCTCGACACTGATGTCGCCTCGGCGCTGGTACGTCGCCGCCCCGGCTCCCGGCCGGACCCTCTGCTTTGCCGGTCACGTTCTCGCCGTCACCTTCGTGACGATCGGCGAGATGACCAAGTGGACCCTGGTTCCGCACTGGGGCCCAACCCGCCGCCAAGACCTCCCACGGCACCTCGACGCTTATGTGACCTTGCCCTACGACAGTCAGGTGGCTGCCCGCTGGGGCGAGATCCAGGCAGCCGGTCAGCTCTGCGGACGCCCGCGCCCGGTCAACGACTCCTGGATCGCCGCCTGCTGCCTCGCCCGCAACCTGCCCCTCATCACTACAACCGCAAAGACTTCGAAGACTTCGCCAACCATGAGGGGTCTGGTCCTTCCGACGCTCTGACTCAGACCCACCGCAATTTGCCCGAATGTTCATGAAACAGCGCTAACCAAGGCTGATCTAGCAACCAATCATCAGCAACCAGCGCACGCACCGGGATAACAGAGCATGTAGCGCTGGACTCTGGATTTCTTATGCTGGGACAAGCGTGCCGCGGCGACTTATCGCAAGAGTTCTCCGATCGCGGCCCGGTAGCCCGACGGGCGTTAGCTAATGCGTCAAGGACGGCCTGAGCGTCCTTGTTGGTCACGTCACCACCCTTGTCGATGGAGTAGCGCAGCACCTGCCGAGGAGGCCCGTGTGGCACCGTCGCCATCGAGATCCGTGGTCGCGAGTTCGTCGTCTGAGTCGGCCCAGTTCGCTAACGCTGTCGCTCCGGCAGTCGTGATGGTTCCTCCGGGGCGAGGTTTGACAGCGGCCGACCGGGCAGATCCAGGCACCTTGAAGGTTCTTGCTCACTACTGTAGTAGGTGGCATGCTGAGAGTTGTGAGCGGTTACTCGGTCAACCCCGCCTCTGCGGTTGACACGCTCCCCTTTGGGCAAGATCGCGACGTGCTGGTGCCGATGCGGGATGGCGTTGAGCTACGAGCAGACGTCTTCCGCGCCTTTCACGAGGAGCCAGCACCCGTCATCCTCACGATGGGTCCTTACGGCAAGGACATCCACTTCGAGGACTTCAACGCTGCGGCTCACGCAACTGTCGAGGAGCGGACCGCTCATGAATCGGAGACAGTCAACCCCGGTGGTGGGTGCCCGTGAGCATGATCTTCGAAGAGGTCACGATCTACGCTGACCCGCAATATCCATGTCACTGGCGGTGATTCCCGAATCGTGAACGGTCACGCACACGCGAGCACCGTCGCGGGCAACTGGTCGCCAGGACTGGGCCCGGAAATCTTGCAAAGCAGCAGTTCGACGCAACGTCCATGCGGTGAGCGGGCGAGGAACGTCCGTTGAATGCCGCTGTTCGAAGCTCGATTCTCGACCTCGCCGCCGCGATCGGAGACGACTGTGTCCTCACCGATGCTGCTCGGATGGACAAGTACCG
>CALMAR010000364.1 GCA_937859855.1 uncultured Kineosporia sp. | reverse complement strand
AAGCGTACCTGTCCACAGACGGGCGTACGGTTTTACGATCTGGGCAAGGACGATCCGGTCACCAGCCCGAGCGGATATCAATGGCACCCCGAACCGATCCTGAAATCCAAGCAGCCCTTACCGTTCGAAGCCGCCAAGTCCGAGATCAAGAAGGACGACGATCTGGAAGGCGAGGACGAATTGGCGCTGGTCGAGGACGAGGAAGAACCCTCGGCCGATGATGAGGTCGATCTCGGCGGCGACGACGATCTGGGTGTCGAAACCGGCGGCAGCGACGACGAACATTGATCGGGGCGCGACGGGCCGGCCGCGTCGGTCGCGGTCGCCCGGATCGCCGCCGCCCGCGGCCGGGCGCCCTCGCGGGCCCGGTGACCCGCGCCGGCGTGTCCATGCGGTTCAATCTACGACGGACGACAATGGCATTCGTGCTCACCGTTCGGCTCGATCTCAATGCTGACCTGGGTGAATCCTTCGGGCACTGGGTCCTGGGCGATGATGCCGCCCTGCTCGCAGTGATCAGCAGTGCGAATGTGGCCTGCGGGTTCCACGCCGGCGATCCGCGGGTACTGCGGCAGTCCTGCCAGGGCGCGGCGGCGGCCGGCGTCGCGATCGGCGCCCAGGTCTCCTACCGGGATCTGGCCGGTTTCGGGCGCCGGTTCATCGACGTCAGCTTCGAGGAACTGCGCGACGACGTGCTCTATCAGCTGGGCGCGCTGGACGCCTTCGCCAGGGTGGCCGGCACCCGGGTCGGCTACCTCAAACCGCACGGAGCGCTCTACAACACGGCCGTCACCCACGAGGAGCAGGCGGCGGCCATCGTTGCGGCCGTGACCGAGTACGACCGGTCGCTGCCGGTGCTGGGCTTGCCCGGCTCGGTCCTGCTCCGGCTCGCGAACGAGGCCGGGCTGCGTCCGGTCACCGAGGCCTTCGCCGACCGGCGCTACACCGCCCAGGGCACTCTGGTGCCCCGCCGCCAACCCGGCGCCGTGCTCACCGAGATGGACGCGATCCGGGCGCAGGTCCGGCAGCTGGTCACGCAGGGCACGGTGACCTCGCAGGCCGGTGACCTGGTCGACGTCAGCGCCGAATCGATCTGCGTGCACGGCGACACCCCCTCCGCGGTCGCCATCGCGCTCGGGGTACGAGCTGAGATCCAGGACGCCGGATGCGTCGTCCGGTCCTTCCTCGAACCGCTCGAACCGCTCGAGCCGCTCGAACCGCTCGGACCGGCCTCCCCGGCGACCTCGTGATCCGGGTGCTGCCGGCCGGAGAGGCAGGTGTACTGGTCGAGCTTCCATCGCCGGGCGGGGTCCTGCCGCTGCAGCCCGGCCAGCAGCGGCACCGGCTGGACGGCGTCCTGGACCTGGTCCCGGCCGAGCGGACCATCCTGGTCGGCTTCGACCCGGGCCATCTCGGCGCCGAGCAGGTGGCTCGGTGGGTGCGATCGGCCACTCCGGTCGAACTGGCCGACATCGATTCGCAGACGGTGGAACTGGCGGTGCACTACGACGGCGAGGACCTGGCTGCGGTGGCCGCCCAGCTCGGACTGAGCGTCGGGGAGGTGGTCCGGCAGCACACCGAGGTGACCTGGACGGTGGCCTTCAGCGGTTTCGCGCCCGGCTTCGGCTACCTGCGGCCGCCGGATGGCCGCCTCCGGATCGGGCGCCGGGATTCGCCCCGACCGCGCGTTCGGGCCGGTTCGGTGGCCCTGGCGGCCGGATACACCGGGGTATACCCCAGCGCCTCACCCGGGGGCTGGCACCTGATCGGGCACACCGGTGCTCAACTGTGGGATGCCCGCCGCTGGGACGAGGGAGCATCCCCCGCGCTGCTGCGACCCGGCGTCCGGGTCCGTTTCACGGCCGAGGGGTGATACCACCGGTGACGGCGGCGCGATGACCGCACTGGAGGTGCTGGCCGCCGGGCCCTACACCACAGTGCAGGATCTGGGCCGGCCCGGCTGGGCCCATCTCGGCGTGACCGCGTCGGGTGCGGCCGATCGATCGGCGCTGCGGCTGGCCAACCGGCTGGTGGCCAACGCCGAGAACGCTCCCGGACTGGAAGTGACCCTGGGCGGCCTGGCGGTCCGGGCCCGCGGTGGCCCGGTCCTGGTGGCGGTCACTGGTGCGCGCTGCCCGATCACGGTGGACGGTGCCGTCCAGGGCTGCGGCTGGGGCGGGCCGAGCGGGGCCTGCGGGCCTACCTGTCCGTCCGGGGCGGCCTAGATGTCCCCGGCCAGCTCGGCTCCAGTGCCACCGATTCACACAGCGGCCTGGGGCCGCCGCCGGTCGGTGATCATGATCTGATCCAGATCTGCTCCGGGACAGGTGGTTTCGCCCGGGGCTGGCCGGTCACCGAGTTGGCGCCGGCGGCGCGGGACGACGTCAGCGCCGCTGATTCGCCGGTCAGCCTGATCGCCGTTCCTGGTCCCCGCGACGACGCCCTGACCGGGGCCGGAGCACTCGAGCAGTTCACCGGGCAGCGCTGGCAGGTGAGCGAGAACAGTGACCGGGTCGGCGTCCGGCTGGCCGGTGGGGCGCTGCGGATGGCTGAGGGCACAGGCCAGCAGCCGAGTGAACCAGCCGTGCGCGGAGCGATCCAGATCCCGCCGGACGGCCAGCCGGTGATCTTTCTGGCCGATCATCCGGTGACCGGTGGTTATCCCGTCGTTGCCGTGCTGACCGAGCACTCCTGCGACCTGGCCGCCCAGTTGAGACCCGGGGACGGAGTGCGGATTCAGGTATCGGCCAAACCGGCCTGGGCCGATCCACCGAAATGACGGAGCGAGGTCAGTCGCTCACTGCCTGTAGAGTGGCCAGGCGTTGTTATGTCCACGGCGGTTGTGGTGGACGGCTGAGGGGCCTCATGGGATCGGCACCTCAGCCAGGCAGCGTCCCTCGCGGGCACGGTGACGGCTCCGGCGGGAGCCGTCGCTGGGCCGGCGTGCCAGATTCGGGGTTGGCACGCCGGCCCGGCATCCCGGCCCGGACCTGAGCGCCCGCAGAATGAACCGATGGAACCGGGGCCGGCCGATCTCGAGGTGGACATCGCCCTGCTCGGCGGAGGCGGGGCCGGCCTGACCCTGCTGCTGGCGATCGAAGCCGAGGCATCGTCACGAGGCCTGCCCAGTCCGTCCATCGCGGTGATTGACCCGGTACTGCGGGCCGGCGCCGACCGCACCTGGTGCTGGTGGCAGCCCGCCGATGCGGGCACTGCAGCCGGCGGCCTGACCCGGTTGCTGTACCGCAGCTGGAGCCGGATCGAGGTGGCCGATCGGCACGGACGCCCAGCTCATGTCGAGCTGGGCGATCTGCGCTACGTGATGCTGCGCTCGCAGGACCTGTACGCCGAGGCAGCGCGGGCGATCGAGCGGATCGGCGTCCACCGGATCCAGGACGCGGTGACCGGTCTGGACGACCTGACCGAACCGGATGGTCCGGCCGCCCGGGAAGCCGTACTGATCCAGGCCGGTCAGCACCGGCTCCGTGCGCGCTGGGTCTTCGACTCCCGTCCGGCCCCGCCCCAGCGGGCCCCGGTCACCGCCCTGCTGCAGCACTTCCGGGGCTGGACCGTGCGCACCGGCCAGCCCTGCTTCGAACCGGATGAGCCGATCCTGATGGACTTCCAGGTGCCCCAGCCCGACCGGGCGGTCGCCTTCGGTTACTGCCTGCCGTTGAGCGCAGACCGCGCCCTGGTCGAGTACACCGAGTTCGGCCGCGCCCGGCTCAGCTCGCCGGAGTACGACCGGGCGCTGCGCGGGTACCTGCGGCAACGCTTCGGGCTGCGGGACGGCGAATACCAGGTGGAGGCGGTCGAGGACGGCGCCATCCCGATGACCGATGCGGGTTACCGGATTCGAGCCGGGCGGGGGATCTTCCGGATCGGGACGGCGGGTGGGGCGACCCGGGGATCCACGGGCTACACGCTCGCCGCGGCCCAGCGGCAGGCCGCGGTGATCGCTCGCCGGTTCTTCGACGGCCAGGTGCCGGCCCCGCCGCCGGCCTATCCGCCCCGGCATCGCTGGATGGACGCCGTACTGTTGCGGGCCCTGGATCGCGGGTTGATCAGTGGCGCTGATCTCTTCTTCCGGCTGTTCAGCGACCGGCCGGCCGGGCAGGTGCTGCGATTCATGGACGACCAGAGCAGCAGGTGCGATGAATTGGCGGTGATGCGGGCTGCACCGGCCCTGGCGATGGCGCAGGCCAGTGCCGAGGACGCGATGGCCCGGGTTCTACGGAGTGTCGCGGGCCGTTACTTCAAGTTGTGTGCACGATGCTCCTCGTAGTCATCCTCAGCCGCAACGGAGTTCTTCCATGGCCCCGCGTCGTCCCAGCCGGATCCGGCGGCAGGCCCGGTGGCACGTGTCGATCGTGGCGATCGCGGCGGCGGCGGGAGCCGGGGTGATCGCGACCGGCCCCGCCAGCGCGTCACCGCCATCAGTGACCAGTGCGCCTGGCCGGGAGCGCCCGGTCAGCGGGGGAGCCCGGCCCATCGGCGCCCGCGCGGCCGCTGCGATCACTCAGACGCTGAGCTGGAAGCCGTGCCTGAGTCAGCACACCGATCCGGGCCTGCCCGGCCCCTACTACCGGGTGCAGTGCGCCACCATGACGGTCCCGCTGGACTGGGACGATCCCAGTGACGAGCAGACCATGAAGATCGCGGTGACCCGGCTACTGGCGCCGTCAACGGCCGCCCACGGTGTGCTGTTCACCAACCCGGGTGGCCCCGGAGGAGCCGGGGCGGACCTGCCCCTGATGTTGATCAGTGCGGGACGCCAGGTGCTGCTGCGCAACCAGGACGTCTATGGGATGGACGTCCGCGGCTCCGGCAACTCGACCAACGTCACTTGCGGCGGACCGGTGGCGCCCTATCTGGACCCCCGGGATCGGTCGGCCGCGAACGTCAGCCTGCTGCTGGACGCCGGCGCCTTCACCGCCCGGGCCTGCGATGTCGCCGGTGGTGCCCTGCTCGACCATGTCACCACCGCGCAGACGGTGAAGGACATCGATCTGCTCCGCTCCCTGATCGGTGCGGGCACCATCAACTGGCTCGGCTACTCGGCCGGCACCTGGCTGGGCGCTCAGTACGCCACGGCCTACCCCGGCCGGGTCGGGCACTTCGTGCTCGACTCCAACACCGACTTCACCTCCGACTGGCAGACCTCATTCCAGTGGCAGGCAATGGGTTTCGAGCGGCGCTTCCGCGAGGACTTCCTGCCCTGGGCGGCGCGGTACAACTCCATCTACGGGCTGGGCCGGACTGCGCAGGAGGTGCGCCAGCG
Source organism: uncultured Kineosporia sp. (assembly GCA_937859855.1). The sequence goes on along the minus strand of CALMAR010000364.1, from coordinate 417 downwards.
CTACGAGGAGGTACGCGCCGCGATGACGCCGCAAGCGCCGGTGACCAGCGCGGTCAGCATCGATCAGCTGCTCGCCTCGACCATGTACGACAGTTCGCTGTTCCCGATCGCCGCCCAGGTGCTGGCCGACCTGCATGCCTATGTGAAGTCGGATCAGAGCGGCAACATCCCCGGCATGCAGCGGGCGGCCGCCGCGGTGCAGCGGGCGGGGCTGCTGCTGCAACGCGGCCCGCGCGCCCGCAATCCGATGTCCAGCGACACCTCGGACGCCGCCTTCCTGGCCATCACCTGCAACGACACCCCCTGGCGGGAGAGCCGCACCTCGCTGGCCAGCCAGTCACTCAACACCGGCTCGCGTTATCCGCTGGTCGGCTGGTCGACCATCTACGAGCCATGCGCGTTCTGGACCCGCCCCTC
>CALMAR010000363.1 GCA_937859855.1 uncultured Kineosporia sp. | reverse complement strand
GTTCAGGAGCGTGCCCGGGCTCACTGCCCTGGAGCAGCCCACTCTCGTCGTCCGCCTCGCCCGGCCCACGTTCCTCGTCCAGCTGTACCGGGACGCCGTCACCGGCCGGTGCGCCGTCGTCGGCTGGCTCGGCTGGCTCCGGCTCCGAAGCGGTGTCCTGGGCGGCCTCCGGGTCCAGCGGCGAACCGCCGGCCGCGACCACCGCCGGGCGGGCCTGTGTGCTGACCCCGGTGGCTGCGGCGATCCGGGCCCAGACCCGCTCCGGAGGCGCCATCCGGATCACCGGCGCCCCTTCGGTGACATCGCGGCCGTCACCGTTGCGGACCAGCACGGCAGCCAGATCAGCCCGGGCGGTATCGGCCACCGAACGCAAGGCGTCCAGCTCCTGCTGGCAGATCGCGCAAGACTGCAGATGCTCGTTCTCGGCCGGGGAGGACAACTCGCCCAATGCCAGCAGGCTCAGGATCTCTTCATCACAGTGCGACATCGTCCACCTCCAACCGGGCCCTGAGGCGCTGCAAGCTGCGCCGGATGTGGCTCTTCACGGTGCCGAGCGGAAGTCCGGTGCGTTCGGCGATCTGGGTGTGGGTCAGGTCGTCGAAGAAGGCCAGTTCCATGATTCGCCGCTGCGGCTGATCGAAGTGGGCCAGTTCTGTCAGCAGGACCACCCGGCTCGTGGTGTCGGACCCGGCTTCCTCCGGTGCGGCCCGGGCCAGCTCGGCCAGCGCCTCCCGCAGTCGCTGCTCGCGCCGGATTCGGCTCAGTGCATCGGCGATCCGGTGCCGGGTGATGCCCACGATCCATGCTCCGAGACTGCCGCGGCCAGGACGGAACCCAGCGCGGCCGGTCCAGGCCGAGATGAAGACCTGCTGGGTGACGTCCTCGGCGTCCGTACCCGATCCCAGAGCCCGGGCCGCCAAGCCGTACACCAGACCGGCCCACCGCTCGTAGGCCCAGGCCAGCGCCCGTTCGTCCCCAGCCGCAAACAGCTCAGCGAGGACCTGCTCGCCAGCGCTGCCCTCGGGCTCGCTGCCGGCCTCGCTCGAGCCGGTCACGTCACGCCTCTCGTCGTCGCCGGAACCGCCGGGTTCTTCCACCCGGAGCTGGGATGAGTCTCCGCACTGCCAGCTACGCACAGTACTCGTCGACTCTACGGCTGTGGCTCTTCGCTCAGCTCAGAGTGACCTGGCCCAGCGGCGCGGGTCGGCGGCGGACCAGTCAGGCAGCTCAGGGTCAGGTCCACCGGAACCAGCGGACAACGGCAGCGACGGCGCTCACGGCCCAGGCAGCCAGCACGGCCAGCTCCGGCCAGGGCCATTCACCGCCGATCAGGGCAGTTCGCAGAGCGTCGCCCAGCGCGGCCGAGGGCAGCACATCCACGATCGGACCAGCCGGGCCCAGCCGATGCGCGGCCAGCACGAGCCCGCCTCCGGTCAGCAGCAACACCCAGATCAGGTTCGCCGCCGCGAGAACCGCTTCCGCCCGGAGGGTGCCAGCCAGCAGCAGACCCAGGGCGGTGAACACCGTGGTGCCCAGAATTCCCGCCAGCAGTGCGGGCAGCAGCCCAGCCGCATCCGGCTGCCAGCCGAGAATCACACCAGCCCCGCCGAGCAGGACCACCTGTCCGGCCTCGATGATCAGGATGGCCAGCACCCGCCCGGCTACCAGGCCGCCCCGGCCCAGCGGCGTCGTCCCCAGCAATCGCAGCAGACCGGCCCGCCGGTCGAACCCGGTGCCGATCGCCTGACCGGTGAACGAGGTCGACACCAGAGCCAGGGCCAGCACTCCGGTCGTGGCCAGATCGCTTCGGGAGCCAGAGCCAAGATCGACCACCGACGATCGGGCCAGGCCGATCAGGATCAGCAGCGGGAGGATCACCGTCAGCAGCAGCTGCTCTCCGTTGCGGAGCATGTTCCTCAGGTCGAAGCGGGCCTGGGCCAGCACCCGGCGAGTCAGTGGAGCCGCCGTGCCCGCAGTCGCCGCGGGTCCAGCGGATCGCGCCGACACCCCTGCGGGCGCCCCGATCCCGGAAGCTGTCATGAAGCCAGCTCCAGGAAAACGTCTTCCAGAGACCGCCGGCCCAGGCTGAGGCCTTCCGGCATCACGTTCTGTCCGGCGCACCATGCGGTGACCGCAGCGACGTCGGCTGGGCTGAGCCCACCGGTCCCCGGGGCACCGCGAACCACGTAGCGCCCCGGGCGGGGTTCGGTCACTCCGGCGGAGGACGGGAGCACCGCCACCAGCTCAGCCAAGTCAAGGCCGGGCCGGGCCCCGAAGCTCAGCGTGTGCCCGCTGTCGCCGGTCAGTTCCGCGGGCGTGCCCTGGATCACCACCCGGCCTGCGGCCATCAGAACCACATGGCCGGCCAGCCGCTCGGCCTCGTCCAGCAGATGCGTGGTGAGCACGACGGCCACGCCCTCATCGCGCAGCCCGGTGATCAGCTGCCAGACGATCTGCCGGGCCTGCGGATCGAGACCGGCCGTGGGTTCGTCCAGGAACGCCACCTGAGGCCGGCCCACGAGGGCGATAGCCAGCGCCAGCCGTTGCCGCTCACCGCCACTGAGCCTGCGCACCGGGGTCCGGGCCTGGCCGGTCAGGCCCAACAGGTCGAGCAGCTCGGCAGGCGGCCGCGGCCGGCCATACATGGCGGCGACCAGCTCCAGGAGGTCGCCAGCCCGGGCCGCGGCAGGCAGTCCGCCGTCCTGCAACATCACCCCGACCCGGGGGCGAAGCCAGGCTCCGTCCCTGATCGGATCCCGGCCCAGCACCCGCACGCTGCCTCCGTCGGCCCGGCGCAGGCCCTCACATACCTCCACCGTCGACGTCTTGCCGGCCCCATTGGGGCCCAGCACCGCGGTGATCGCCCCGGCCGCGGCGCTGAAAGTGGCTCCAGCCACGGCGGTGGCCTGGCCATAACGCTTGATCAGTCCATGCACCTGGACCGCGGCGGCACCGGACTCCGAACTCACGGCCACATTGTTCACCACCAAGGCACGGCCCCCGGCCCGGCATCGGTCAGCTTGAGCCGGACAGCGAATAACGTCACAATGATGTAGTGAAATTCGTGCCGATCGATCAGCCGACCCGCGACCGGGTCTGCCGGGAGATCCTGCAGCGCGGGCCGGTCAGCGCCTCCGAACTGGGGCGAACCCTGGGCCTGACTCCGGCCGCTGTTCGCCGCCACCTGGACGGGCTCAGCGATCAGGGCGCGATCGTGGCGCACGAGGTGCCGGAGGCCAGCCGGCGCGGGCGCGGCCGCCCGGCTCGGCGTTACGTGCTGACTGCGCACGGACACAACCTGATGACCAGCGCCTATGACGATCTGGCGGCTCAGATGCTGGAATTTCTGGCCGAGACCGGAGGTTCCCAGGCGGTGGAGGCATTCGCCGCCGTGCGCGCGTCCCGGCTGGTCTCACGATACGGTCCAGCGGTACGAGCGATCGGCGCCGATCCCCATCAGCGCGCTGCCGCCCTGGCCACGGTGCTCACCGCTGATGGTTATGCGTCCAGTGTGCGGCCGATGCCCAGCCCGGCGCAGCAGGCGCCGGGGGTGCAGCCGGGCACGCAGTTGTGTCAGGGGCACTGCCCGATCCAGCAGGTTGCGGCGGAGTTCCCGCAACTGTGCGAGGCCGAGACCCAGGCCTTCTCCGCCCTGCTCGGGGTCCACGTTCAGCGGCTGGCCACGCTGGCGCACGGCGAGCACGTCTGCACCACCCACGTTCCACCTGGGCCGATCCGGCCCAAGGGTATCGACCCCGATGTTGACCCAGATCGATCAGGCCGATCAGACCGATCAGACCGATCAGACCGATCAGACCGACGAGCAGAACCCGGAAGGACCGCCGATGAGCACCGTGTCGCATCCTGAGCTGGAGGGCATCGGCCGGTACGAATACGGCTGGGCCGACTCCGACACCGCTGGGGCGTCCGCCCGCCGCGGGCTGTCCGAGGCCGTGGTGCGGGACATCTCGGCCAAGAAGAACGAGCCCGAATGGATGCTGAACCTGCGGCTCAAGGGCCTGCGGCTGTTCGGCCGCAAGCCGATGCCGGCCTGGGGTTCGGACCTGTCCGGCATCGACTTCAACAACATCAAGTACTTCGTCCGGTCGACCGAGAAGCAGGCCACGAGCTGGGACGACCTGCCCGCGGACATTCGGAACACCTACGACCGGCTGGGCATCCCCGAGGCGGAGAAGCAGCGCCTGGTGTCCGGCGTGGCCGCCCAGTACGAGTCAGAGGTGGTCTACCACCAGATCAACGAGACGCTGGAGAAGCAGGGCGTCATCTTCATGGACACCGACACCGGCCTGCGCGAGCATCCGGAACTGTTCAAGGAGTACTTCGGATCGGTGATCCCGGTGGGCGACAACAAGTTCGCCTCGCTCAACACCGCGGTCTGGTCCGGCGGCTCGTTCATCTACGTGCCCAAGGGCGTGCACGTGGAGATCCCGTTGCAGGCCTACTTCCGGATCAACACCGAGAACATGGGCCAGTTCGAGCGGACCCTGATCATCGCCGATGAAGGCTCCTACGTGCACTACGTCGAGGGCTGCACCGCGCCGATCTACTCCAGCGATTCGCTGCACTCAGCGGTGGTCGAGATCATCGTGAAGAAGGACGCCCGGGTCCGGTACACGACCATCCAGAACTGGTCGAACAACGTCTACAATCTGGTCACCAAGCGAGCCACCGCCGGCCAGGGCGCCACCATGGAGTGGATCGACGGCAACATCGGCTCCAAGGTCACGATGAAGTACCCGGCCGTGTACCTGCTCGGCGAGCACGCCAAGGGCGAGACCCTGTCGATCGCGTTCGCCGGCGAGGGCCAGCACCAGGACGCCGGCTCCAAGATGGTGCACGCGGCGCCGCACACGTCGTCGTCCGTGGTGTCCAAGTCGGTCGCCCGGGGCGGGGGCCGGACCAGCTATCGCGGCCTGGTCCAGATCCTCGAGGGCGCCCACCACTCGGCGTCCACCGTGCGCTGCGACGCGCTGCTGGTCGACACCATCAGCCGCTCGGACACCTACCCCTATGTCGATGTCCGCGAGGACGACGTCGCGATGGGGCACGAGGCGACCGTCTCCAAGGTCAGCGAGGACCAGCTGTTCTACCTGATGTCCCGCGGGCTGACCGAGGAGGAGGCCATGGCGATGATCGTGCGTGGCTTCATCGAGCCGATCGCCCGGGAGCTGCCGATGGAGTACGCGCTCGAACTCAACCGCCTCATTGAGCTGCAGATGGAAGGAGCCGTGGGTTGAGCCTGACCAACGCGGTCGAGGGCGGCCCGGTTCAGCTCCATCGGTCCAGTTTCGACGTCGAGGACTTCCCGATGCCGACCGGGCGGGAGGAGGACTGGCGCTTCACGCCGCTGGACCGGCTGCAGGGCCTGCTCACCGGCGAGCCGTCGCCGGCCCATCTGCGCTGGGACACCGAGCTCCCGGTCGGGGCCGACCTGGTTGCGGTGGCCGCGGACGACCCGCTGCTGCGCGAGGTCCCGGCTCCCATCGATCGGGCCGGTGCACTCAGCGTGGCCAACAGCGACGGCGCCGTGATGGTCTCCATCGACCCCGAGGCGCAGCTGACCGAACCGGTCATGATCAAGCTGACCGGCGACGGCGACCAGCCGGTCTGGGGTCACGTGATCATCGACGTGGGCGCCGGTGCCCGGGCCACCGTGGTGCTGGAGCACACCGGCTCGGCCCGGTACGCGGCTGCGCTGTCGGTGCTGATCGGTGATGGTGCCCAGCTCGAACTGGTCGGCGTCCAGTCCTGGGACGACACCGCGGTGCACCTGCAGCACGTCGGCATCCGGATCGGCCGGGACGCCAGGCTGACCTCCACCCAGGCCAGCCTGGGCGGAGACCTGGTCCGGGTGACCGAGACGGTCGAGTTCACCGGCCCGGGGGGCAGCGCCGACCTGAATGGGATGTACATCGCCGATGCCGGCCAGCACCTGGAGCATCGCTTGTTCGTCGACCACTCCGCCCCGCACTGCCGCAGCAACGTCACCTACAAGGGCGCGCTGCAGGGTGAGAACGCGCATACCGTCTGGGTCGGCGACGTGCTGATCCGGGCTGGTGCTGAAGGCACCGACACCTATGAGCTGAACCGGAATCTGATCCTCACCGACGGCGCCCGGGCCGACTCGGTGCCGAATCTGGAGATCGAGACTGGTGAGATCCTGGGCGCCGGTCACGCCAGCGCCACCGGCCGGTTCGATGATGAGCAGTTGTTCTACCTGCAAGCCCGCGGCATTCCTGAGGCCGAAGCCCGGCGGCTGGTGGTTCGCGGCTTCTTCGCCGATCTGATCCAGCGGATACGGGTGCCGGGTGTGGCCGACCGGCTGTTGGCTGCGGTCGACCGTGAGCTGGAGACCCATTGATGAGCCGGCGGATGAGTGAGATCAGATGAGCAACGAGCGTGTGTGCGGCATCAGCGACCTGCCGGAGGCGGGCGAAGCCGTGCGGATGTACGCGGGCGGCGAGATGCTGGCCATCGTCCGGGACAACGAGGGCGGCCTGCACGCGATCGACGACACCTGCTCGCACGCCATGGTGTCGCTGTCCGAAGGGGAGGTGGATGGCTGCACGATCGAATGCTGGCTGCACGGTTCACGTTTCGACCTGCGCACCGGCGAGCCAACCGGCCTGCCGGCCATCTCACCGATCGATGTGTATCCGATCACCGTTGACGGCGACGACGTCTTTGTCGACACCAGCATCACGATCGGCGAGCAGAACGCTCAGCGGCTCGCCAAGGAGAACTGACATGTCAACTCTGGAAATCCGGGATCTGCACGTCAGCGTGGCTGACGACAAGGCCGAGCAGGGTGTGCGGGAGATCCTGCGCGGCGTCGACCTGACCGTCCGGTCGGGCGAGACGCACGCGATCATGGGTCCGAACGGCTCCGGCAAGTCCACTCTGGCCTACTCGATCGCTGGTCACCCGAAGTACCGGATCACTTCTGGCACAGTCACTCTGGACGGCCAGGACCTGTTGTCAATGACCGTGGACGAACGAGCCCGGGCCGGGCTGTTCCTGGCCATGCAGTACCCGGTCGAGGTGCCGGGCGTGACCGTGTCCAACTTTCTGCGCACCGCCAAGACCGCGATCGATGGACAGGCGCCGAGCCTGCGGAACTGGGTCAAGGACGTCCGCGGCGCGATGGATGGCCTCCGCATCGACCCGGCCTTCGCTGATCGGAACGTGAACGAGGGCTTCTCCGGGGGGGAGAAGAAGCGGCACGAGATTCTCCAGATGGAGCTGCTCCGGCCACGGATCGCGGTGCTCGACGAGACCGACTCGGGCCTGGACGTGGATGCGCTGAAGGTGGTTTCGGAGGGAGTCAACCGGGTCCGCGAGAGCACGGATACCGGCGTCTTGCTGATCACCCACAACACCCGGATCCTGCGCTACATCAGGCCCGCCTTCCTGCACCTGTTCGTCGGCGGCCGGATCGTCACCGAAGGCGGC
>CALMAR010000362.1 GCA_937859855.1 uncultured Kineosporia sp. | reverse complement strand
CCCGGTTCCGGCCGTGGCGGGCTGGTTCGACCGGCTGATCGATTACGCGCGGGTTAAGCGGGGGGGGCGGGGGGGGGTCGAGGCCTCGACCTGGGAACCTCTGTCGGCTCAGAGTCATGGCCGGATCGGATGGGCGATCACGACGCTGCTCGACGCCGGAAAAAGCGCCGGGCTGCTGCGGCAAGATGTCGGCGCACGCGACGTCGTGCTCCTGATCGGCTACCTCACGCGTCTGAACGAGGCAGAGTGGGACACCCGAGCGCGTCCTCTGCTCCAGATCATCCTGGACGGCCTGCGCTCACCCCACCACCCGAGCGAATCCGCCTCCTGAGACGGCCTGGTCACGCGGCCATGGGCCTCGATGTCCTGGCTCGGCGAGGCCATCAGACGGTGAAGGACTGACTTCCCAGAACTGCCAGCATGTCCAGTCGTTCGGCGGTTCCAGTGCCGGGCTGGGGGCGGAACAGAACGAGCCGCTGCCCCGACGGCGGGCTCAGCACCGCGTCGCACTGCAGATCCAGCAGCCCGGCGTGTGGATGGTCCAGCACCTTGCGGGTGCTGTGCCGGATCGCCACTTCCCTTCGCTCCCAGATGGCGCGGAACTCGGCACTGGCGCTGGACAGATCCTCGATCAAGGAACGCACGGCTGGATCGGCGCTGCGCTGGCCGAAGGTCGCCCTCAGGTCGGCGACGTACTCCCGGCCCAGGCCGTCGTACTGGCTGGCCAGGTAGCGGGAGCGCAGCTGATCGTCGGTGAACCAGCGCCAGAGAAAGTTGTGCTCCCGCCCGGCCGCATTGGCGATCGGACCCAGCAGCGCGATGTTGAGGGCGTTCTGCGCGACCACGTTGTGCATGTCGTCGCTGATCAGAGCCGGGATTGATGGTGCTACCGCGTCCAGGACGTACATCAGGCCCGGATCGGCGTACCCGAGTGACTGGTGACGAGCTGGCGGCCTCTGCCCTGCCAGCTGATAGACGTGATCCCGCTCGTCCAGGGTGAGTCGCAGCGCCCGGGAGATCGCCCCCAGCATCTGCGGCGACGGCCGGGGGCCCCGGCCCTGTTCGATCCGCTCGTAGTAGTCGCTCGACATGTCGGCCAGCACGGCGATCTCATCGCGTCGCAGTCCCTTGGCCCGGCGGCGTCCGCCAGCCACCAGCCCGACATCGGCCGGCTGCAACTGTTCGCGCCGGTGGCGCAGGAACAGGCCGAGCTCGTGCCGATCCACTGCTTTTCTCCTCGGCCTCAGATGGTTGGGTTCCTATCATGGTCCCAGCCGGGCGGGACTTGGCCCGGACTGGCGATCCGTGGATATCTCGAACGCCCCGGCCGGTGAATGCAGGCAGCACAGTGGAGCCCGGATCGCTGAACTCCCTGGAGGAAACATGTCGGAATCAAAAATCGCCATCGTCACCGGAGCCAGCCGGGGATTGGGCCGCAGCATGGCTCAGCACCTGGCGGCAGCCGGAATCGGGGTGATCGGCACATACCGCAGCAGCCGGGACGAGGCCGAGAAACTGGTCGCGGAGCTCGAAGGTGCCGGGGTGAAAGCAGCCGCCCTGCAACTGGATACCGGAGACGCCGGACAGTTCGCGGACTTCACCGCCAAGGTGCGGGCCACACTCGAACAGTTCGGCGCCCAGCGGTTCGACTACCTGGTCAACAACGCCGGGATCGGCATCAACGCACCGTTCGCAAAGACCACCGAGGAGCAGTTCGACGAACTGGTCCGAATCCAGTTCAAGGGCCCGTTCTTCCTGACCCAGGCCCTGTTGCCGCTCATCGCCGACGGGGGACGCATCCTCAACGTCTCCTCCGGGCTGGCGCGGTTCACCGGCCCGGGCTACTCGGTCTACGCCGCCACCAAAGGCGCCATCGAGGTGCTGACCCGGTACCAGGCCAAGGAACTGGCCGATCGGCGTATCCGGGTCAATGTGCTGGCTCCGGGCGCGATCGCCACCGACTTCGGCGCTGGCATGGTTCGCGACAACGAGCAGGTCAATCAGGCCGTGACGGCCGCGATCGCCCTGGGCCGGCCCGGCGAGGCCGATGACATCGGCGCCGCCGTGCCCGCGATCCTGTCCGACAGCATGGGCTGGGCCAATGGCACCCGGATCGAGCTGTCCGGCGGCCAGAATCTCTGACTGTCCTTCATGCCGGGCGGCTGGCTAAGCGGCGG
>CALMAR010000361.1 GCA_937859855.1 uncultured Kineosporia sp. | reverse complement strand
CCCGCCCGCAGAGCCGACGACCTTGTATACGAACCAGACCCTGGACGTCGGAGCCCGGCTCGTCTCCGGCAACGGCCAGTACACGCTGGTGATGCAGGGAGACGGGAACCTGGTCGAGTACGCCCCTGGCAACCGCCCGGTCTGGGCCTCCGGCACCGGTGTCCCCGGCACTGTCCTGGTGAACCAGTCCGATGGAAACCTCGTCCTGGTCGCCCCCGGCGGCCGCCCCGTCTGGGCCACCGGAACTAACGGCAACCCCGACTCCGTCCTCGTCGTCCAAGACGACGCCAACGTCGTTGTCATCGCACCAGGCAACCGCCCCATCTGGGCCAGCGGCACCCGGCCATGATCTGGATCCGCGCCACACTATGACGGCGGAGGCGGTCTCCTCATTCGAGAGGCCGCCTCCGTCGTCCATCTTCTGCCGTTGATCAGAAGCAGTCAGACGCCTAGATTTCTGCCGAAGTAACCTGCCCGCCGGATCTTCGCGTGCATGTCAGCCACTGCTACAGGCAAGCCCTCAACCAACACTTGAGGGTTCGCGTCCTGACACGTTGGGTGCACCTCATCAAGATCTTTTTGATCGCCTGACGCTGGTTATCCGCTGGGCAGCAGCCTGGAGGTCTTGGCCTGGCCGCCAGCACATCGCGAGTGTCTGATCTTCGGTGCGTCGGCGGGCGTTCCCTCGGCGCTGTCTCAGCTCAGGCGTCATTCGACGATGACTCCCAAGCGGCTTAACCGATGTCAGCCCACATGTCAGTACGTGGCTTGACTGGTGTCTCGCGTTAGTCAATGCTAACCGTTAGTGGATACTAACGAAGCGGCAAATGGCTGGGATGCCTTGGCCGATGCGACCAGGCGTTCCATCGTCGCGATCCTGGCGAATGGTCCGCTAGCTGTCGGGGAGCTTGCAGAGGGCCTCCCGGTGACCCGGTCGGCGGTGTCACAACATCTCAAGGTGCTGAAGGACGCTGGGCTGGTGTCCGAGCAAGCGGCGGGAACGCGGCGGATCTACCGCTTGAACCCGGTCGCTCTGGCCGCGCTGCGAGACCAGCTCGATACCTATTGGCGGCGGGCGTTGACGGGCTACGCCGAAACCGTGAAAAGCGACACCGCCCAGGACGAGACCGAGGAGACATCATGATGCAGGCCGATCCCGCCGATGCAGCCGTGCGGAGCACGATCGTGGTTGAAGCGCCAATCGATAAGGCGTTCGCGGTGTTCACCGAGCGTTTCGGCGACTTCAAACCGCCGGAGCACAACCTGCTGAACGCGCCGATCGCCGAGACGGTGTTCGAGCCTCGAGTCGGTGGCCACATTGTTGATCGCGGCACAGATGGCAGTGAGTGCCGATGGGCGCGCATCCTGGCGTTCGAGCCCCCGGCTCGGGTTGTGTTCAGCTGCGACATCAGCCCCACGTGGCAGATTGAGGGCGACCCGGAGCGGACGAGCGAGGTGGAGGTGCGCTTCATTGCCGAAGCAGCGGACCGGACGCGCCTGGAACTGGAGCATCGCCATCTCGACCGGCATGGCCCAGGATGGGAGTCGGTCCGGGACGGAGTCGAGAACGACGAGGGCTGGCCGCTCTACCTCGGCCGGTTCGCCGCCCTGTTCGCCGGGGGCCACTGACATGGCACCGATCACGGTGGACACCGAGGTAAACCGTTCTGCGGCGGAGGTTTTCGCCTACGCCACTGATCCGACACGGTTCTGCGAGTGGCAGAAGGGCGTCGTGTCCGGGCACATGGACCAGTCCGGAATCCCGCAGGTCGGCGCACACTGCTCGACGACCCGGCGTATCGGCGGTGCTGAGCGTCCCTCCACGTCGAAGATGGTCGAGATCGATCCCCCGCGAACATGGAAGGTCCGTGGCATCGACGGGCCGATCCGCGCGCAAGTCGACGTCCAGGTCGAGCTCATCCACGACAACCGCTCAAAGATCACGATCTCGGTCGACTTCGCTGGCCACGGAATCGGCAAAGTCCTTGTCCCGCTGCTCGTCCGGCGAGAGGCCGCGAAAGAGATGCCAGAAAATTTGGCGATGCTGAAGAGCGGCTTGAAAACCAATAGTCACCCAGAATCGGACCTGCACCTGTTGAGCGGAACGATTTTCGTGGTGCCGTGGCGCTGGTTCACCTCCACCTGAACATCTGCAACTGCTGCTGGGCACCTAAACGGGTGCTCGTAGGGTGATCCGGCTCCTGGTACCGGCATCTAGGATCTTGGTGTGAGCGGTGCCAGCGAGTCGTCTGCGGAGGCAGCTGAGCGTGCGTTGATGAACGGCCTGTTCAGCGATGTGGGTCGAACTGATCCGCACGCCGTGCTGCGATCGTCACCCGTACCCGGCTGCAGGTATCAGTTCGTGCGGGGTGCTCTGCATGACCCGAGGTTCATTGCGACCAGCATTCCGCCATCACCAGATCTAATGTTCCAGGTCGTGGCCCGCTTCATGGCACGACTCCCTCCAGAGCGGCACCGGCGGGTGCGGGCCCATTTCAGCGGCCTGTTCACCCCCCGGCGGGCCGAGCGCTACCGCGAGCGCATCACCCAGCGCGCACATCTCCTGATTGATGCGCTGCCCGCTGAAGGACCGGTCGACCTGGTCGCAGCCTTCACCCGGCCACTGCCATTCTCGGTGATCGCCGACGTCCTCGGCGTACGAGCCGAACGGCACAGCTGGCTGTCCGCTGCGATGGAAACCTTCGGCCGGGGCATCGCCGGACAACGCGACCACGCCAACGTCGAGCTGGGCAACGCCGCTACAGCCGAGATGCTCGACTACTTCGATCATGAGCTCCAACAGCGAGCAGATCATCCCTCGGACGACGTGCTCACCCTGCTGGCCGCTGACACTGCGACAGGCGAGGACCGAGCAGATCTCCTCGCGAATTGCATCTTCCTGATCCTTGCCGGGCACGCCACCACAACCACCCTCCTGGCCGCTGGCACGCAGCTACTGAGCGAACACCCCGATCAGCTCAACCAGGTGATCGCCGACCCCGGCCTCTGGCCAGGAGTAGTCGAGGAACTGCTGCGGTACATCTCCCCCACGACATTGACCGGCGTGACCGCACGTGAGGCCACTGAAGTGGCTGGCTGCCTGGTCCCGGCCGGAGCCCGCCGGGCGCTGGTGTTCGCAGCCGCCAACCGCGATCCCAGCATCTTCACCGACCCCGACAGCTTCGACATCACCCGCACACACAACCCCCACCTCGCGTTCTCCGCTGGCGCCCACTTCTGCCTCGGCGCGCCCCTAGCGCGAATGCACGCTGAGAGTGCCCTGCCCGCCCTCTTCGAACGGCTACCAGGCTTACGTGTGACCGAGCCACCTGAATGGGCAGGAAGCACGCCCATACGCCAGATCAGCACACTTACGGTCCACTGGAACTAGCGCCCCGAAACCACATCACGCCTTCACGCCGTCGAGCCGGAACTACGCCATCGTCGAGGTAGTGCCACCGCAGAACAACGAGCCGATGAGTGCCCTTCATCAGCAGCTCCCAGGAGGACGCCGCAGCCGCTTCGCTCCTGGATATCGATGCGTACCTCGGCCCCGATCGGTGCGGATGTGCTCGCAGGACCACACCCGTAGCCGCTGGGGCAACTACGCGTCGGCCTGAATCTCCACGATGCGCAAGCTGCCCCGTTCTACGCCCGCCTCAACTTGTGCTGGAGCGTTCGCCAGGACTGCCTGCCGGAACGCACGCGCCTGTTCCTGTTCCTCGAACACGATGAACGTGACACCCAGATCAGTCTCATCCACATCGTTCGCCCAAAAACCGCGAACGAAGCCAGGATTCCGCTTCACCCCCTCAACCAGCCCGGGAAGGACCACCATCTGCTGCTGTCGCGAACCGGCGTCCAACCTCCAGGTCCCCACCACTGCAAACATCCACCCGCCCCTTCGGCATCGTCGAACGCACCTTTGAAAACCGATATCGAGGAACAGAGAATAACGATGCTTCGCCCCTGGATTGTCAGGCCCAGCCTGGCTGGCAGTTGACCACGGCGTGGTGCGGTTCGTGGGACGAACTGATGCCTTGCACGGCAGGCGCTGACGGCGCTGACCCCGGACCAGACAGCAGATTGTGCTCATGCCAGCGGTTACCTGGTGAGTGACCGGGCATCGGAGGTGGGTGCGCAGATTCGAATTCTGCCGGGGGCACTTTGTAATCTTGGACGGCCTCGGGTTCACGTTGCGTCATCT
>CALMAR010000360.1 GCA_937859855.1 uncultured Kineosporia sp. | reverse complement strand
CACTCTCGGCGAACGCACCACCGGCCAGGCCTGGAAAGCGATCGACCTCCCCGTCGAAATGATCCCCGTCGGCGAATGCGGCGGACACCGCCCCATCGGCGGCCGCCGAGAACCCTGCGCCTGCAACTGCCACAACGGCCCCGGCCACCCCTGCGACCTCCCCGGAGGCTGCGGCAGCGAAGGCTGCACCAACGGCTGGCGAACCATCACCACCACCATCACCTGCACCCGATGGCTCACCGTAGAACCCGGCCAGCCCACCATCACCTGCCCCAACTGCGGCACCATCCACGACGTCCGCGCACGCCGCACAGCCGTCCTCGACGACGTCCCCTACGTCCAAGGCCGCGCCACCCACCTCGCCGGAATCCTCACCGCCATGGGCATCCGCTGCACCCCATCCATGATCCGCGGCTACGCCCACCGCAAGAAGATCCACCCCACCTTCGAAGACGGCGACGGCCACAACTGGTACCGCCTCGGCGACGTCCGAGAAGCACTCGCCTCCGCTTCCGTGGCCGAGGCCTGACGACCGAACCGGACCCGTCGACGCCGTATACGCTCGCCAAGTGCCCCTGAACGTTCACCGTCGGCAGTGGCGGACCCTGGCGCAGACTCGCTTGCGGGAAGCTGAAGTTCTGCTCGCCGCGGGAGAATGGTCAGGCGCCTACTACCTCAGTGGCTACGCCGTGGAGTGCGCACTTAAAGCATGCGCGGCACGCAACTTCGCGGCTGGGACGATCCCGGATCTGCAGACTGTGCGTGACCTATACACTCACAAATACGAGTCACTGATGAGGACAGCAGGACTGGCGCAAGCCTTTCACCAAGATCTTCGTAACGACCCTGCACTGGAAGTAAACTGGGCCGTTGTAAAAGACTGGGATGTCACAACGCGATACGAGATTCGCGGCCAAGCGGAAGCGACCGCCATCGTGGCAGCTGTATCCCACCGGCGCCACGGCGTAATGAAGTGGATGCGGTCAAAGTGGTAACTTCCCAGCTAGATACCGGTAGCGCCCTCATGGACACGGGCTACGCGCTCATCAAGGCTCTGGAGGCCAAGAACCTCCGGCCCAAGGCCGCGCTGTGGGTTGCGCAAGAGGCGGTTTGGCGGTTGCTGCTTCATGTACCGAAGCTTCAATCCTTCGGAATATCGACAAGTTATCAGCGCCTCCAGCAAGTCATTCAAGCCTCGCCGGAATCATTCCCCGCACTCGCAGACATCTCATTAATTGATGACGCCAATCCGTATCTGAATGCGATCCGGCAAGCCATTAGCGTTCCGGCGGACGCAGATAATCTCGCTATCCGCTTGACAAGAACGAATTTCTTTGGGCTCTATATCGAGGACGCGTACGTATACCGACTTGGCTGATGCAACGCCAGGCCGCGCGACATCACGGCTACTGAGCTAGCCAAGCTGTCGACCCGGCATCTCGGACGGATGGGTATCTGGTTCTCCTAGGGGGCCCTGAGTAGCCCCGCCACCCACTTGACTCTGACCTGCGCGAACGCTTAGCGTGATGACGATGTCAGTAGTGCCTGATACAGGCGCCTGACCAGAATGGCCCGGCTCTCCCTCACAGGGTGCCGGGCCTTCGTCATTGCGGGGTAGCGCAGCGGTAGCGCGCCGGGCCCATAACCCGCGAGGTCGTCAGTTCGAATCTGACCCCCGCTACGGATCAAACCAGGTGGAGCGTGACCCGCCGGGGGAGATCGATCCACTGGCCAGCCCGCTGTTCCAGCGTTCAGCGGGCTGGCCAGGACAGAGGAGCGAGGACAATGCCACGAACTGCAGAACAGGTCGCAGCAGACGAACTCCTCACCGAAGCGATTCACGCCGTGGTCAAGGCCTACTACGACGGCAACCAGACCTACGTCCTCGGTGAGTACATCGTCATCGCAGCCCAGCAAGGCTGGAACGACGACGGCGACGGCGTCAGCGCCAACACCATGATCCAGCGGGACGGCGACGTCGCCCTACACCGATGCCTCGGTCTCGCGGAGTACGCCGCAACCCGATACCGCAAGGCGATCAACGAAGACTGATCCGGTCCGCCATGCCACATCGGAAGCCTGGCCCCTGTTCGACCCCGGGATGCCCGAACCTGAAGCCCTGCCCTCTCCATGCGCGGCCTGACTTCAGGCAACGCGGCTACGACAGCCAGCACGACACATCCGCCGCCCAAGCCAAGAGGACAGCAGTCCAGAGACGCCAGCTCTGCCCTCGCTGCGGCGAGCCCATCCTGCCCGGCCAGGCCCTCGATGCCGGCCACAGCCAGGACCGCGCCACGCACCCTGGCTCCCGGGCCGACCGGGTCGAGCACGCCACCTGCAACCGCAGCGCAGGCGGCCAGCTCGGCCACCACCGATAGGCCCGCCAGGGGTGGGGGCATCCCCCTCGCCCCCCACGACAGCTCGTGCCGTCCGCGGGCTTTCTCGTACTGCCGCAGCTTCGACCGTTTGCGCGGAGGTGGTCTTGCGTGGCCGCTCCCCGCGCGAAGCCGGCGCTGCAGGTGGTCCGTGAGGGCAATCCGGGCAAGCGGAAGATCAAGGAGTCGGTCCGGCTGCCACCTGGGGACCTGGAGGAGCCGGACTGGTCTGAGGTGTTCCCTGGCGGCCGCGGCCGGCCCACGGCTGAACTGACCCGGCTTCGCCAGGTGGCTTCGAGGGAATGGGCGCGGGTCGTTCCTGTGCTGAAGAAGGCGGCCGGGCTGGCCGTCGTCGACATGACGGTGCTGACCGACCTGTGCGTCTGCGTCGCCCGGATCGATCAGGGCGAGCGGGCCCTGGTCCGGGACGGCGTTCTGCAGCTCGGGGAGCGGGGCTGGCAGAAGTCGGGCTGGACAACGGTAGTCGGCCAGTACCGCACTCAGCTGCGCGCTTACATCGTTGAGCTGGGCCTGTCGCCGTCGGCGCGGACCCGGCTGACCCCGGCCGGTGACGACCCCGATGGCGACGACGACCCCTTCGATTGAGCTGCCGGTCCCGCGGGACGCCCTGCTCGAGCTCGGCCTGACCGAAGAACAGATCACCGAGGCCGAGGCGGCCGCCCCGGCGGTGCTGGCGTTCCAGGCCGATCAGCACCCAGACGCCTGGTTCGACGTCGGCCGGGTGCAGAAGGCGCTGAAGGCGCTCGGCGCGTTCCGGCACACCAAAGGCCGCTGGGCCGGGGTCCGGCTCCGCATCGGCGAAGGCCTCGACCCGTGGCAGGTCGTGTGGATCATCGCGCCGATCTTCGGGTGGGTCTACCACGACCCCGAGATCGACGCCGACGTCCGGGTGATCCGATCAGCGTGGATCGAGGTAGCCAGGAAGGCCGGGAAGAGCACCCTCAGCTCCGGCATCTCGAATGTCCTCCTCCTAGCCGACGGCGAAACGGGCGCAGAGGTCTACGCCGCGGCCGGATCCACCCTCCAGGCCGGCCGCGTCTTCGAAGACGCCAAACGGATGCTCCTCACGGCCCCGGCCGCGCGGAAGCGGTGCGAGCTCCTGAAGGAGGTCATCCGGGTCCCGCGCACCGGCGGGATTCTCCGGGTCCTGTCCCGGGTCGCCGAGACCGCGCACGGGCTGAACGTTTCCGGTGCGGTCATCGACGAGATTCACACTCTCCGCCTCCGCCGCGCCCTGGTCGAGGCGATCGAGACCGGCACCGGCGCCCGTGACCAGCCGCTGATCGTGTTCATCACCACAGCCGACGAGGGCGAAGACGGCACGATCTACGACGAGAAGCACACCTACACAAGGAATGTCGCCAACGGCGTCGTCCAAGACCCCGGCCACTACGGCGTCATCTGGGCCGCCGACGAGAGCGACGACCCGTTCGCCGAGGCGACGTGGCGGAAAGCCAACCCAGGCCTGGGGAAGTCACCGACCTGGGCGTACATGCGCCGCGAAGCCAAGAAGGCCGCGACTACCCCGACGTACTTCCCGACGTTCTGCCGGCTCTCACTCAACCGGCGGATGCGGGAGCAGACCCGCTGGCTCGACATCAGCAGGTGGGACGACCTCACCGGCCCGGTCGACAGGGCGAAGCTCCGCGGCCGCCGCGCCTGGGGTGGCCTGGACCTTTCGGCGGTCAGCGACTTCACCGCCTGGGCCGCCTGGGCAGAAGGCGACGAGCCGGGTGTGCTCGACCTGATGACCCGGTTCTGGGTCCCGGGGGAACGGGTGGAACAGCTGGAGCGGAAGCTCCTCGTCCCGCTCGGCCAGTGGATCGCCGAAGGCCTCGTCACCGCCACCGAAGGCGACGTGATCGACTACAAGGCGATCAAGGCTGCGGTGATCGGTGACTGCAGGCACCTGGACATGCAACGCGTCTCGTACGACCGGATGTACGCCGGCCAGCTGGTCCAGGACCTCGACGCCGAACTGAAGGGCATCGAGCTGGTGCCGGTGGCGCAGACGTTCCTCGGCCTCTCCCCGGCGTGCAAGGAGCTGGAACGGCGGCTCGGGTCCCGGTCGATGCGGCACGACGGCCACCCCGTGCTGAGGTGGATGGCATCGGTCGTCGAGGTCAAGAACGACGGCCTGGACAACATCCGCCCGGTGAAACCAGACCGCGCCAAGTCCACGTCCAGGATCGATGGGATCCAGGCAGCGGTCACAGCTCTCGACGGCCTCGTTCGAGCCCCGGCCGCGGCCACCCCGCAGAAGGTGTCCACCGCGATGTACGGGTTCAGCTGACCGGAGGGAGCCGCGTGGACGCGACCACCGCCCGTGACTATCTGGCCCGCGGTATCGCGGAGATCGACAGCAACAAGGCGACGTGGCGCCGCCGGGAGGACTACTACCGCGGCGTCCAGGATCTCCCGTTCGCGCCCGAAGGTGTGAACGACGAGTACCTCGCCCTCCGCAAGCAGGCTCTCGCGAACTGGCTGGCCCTGGCCATGGACACCCCGATCCAGCGGCTCCGCGCCGACGGGTTCCGCACGGGCCGCAAGGGCGCTGCTGATGAGACCGCCTGGAACGAGATCTGGCAGCCGAACAAGCTCGATTCCCGGCAGCGGATCGTTTACACCCAGATGGTCGTGCACGGGCGCGGCCTGATGTCGGTCTGGCGCAACCCGGTCAACCGCAAGTCCCCAGTGATCCGGCCTGAATCGGGCGAGCGCGTCCACGTCGAGATGGACCCCGAGGATCCGTTCACGGCCAAGTGGGCGGTCAAAAAGATCGTCCGCAACGACCTTTCGGCGGTCAGCACGCTGTGGCTGCCGTCCACCGTCGAGCCGCAGCGGACCATCGCCTGGGTGTATGACGCCACCACCTGGGCCCGGTTCGAACGCGGCGGCTCGCTGCTGACCGGCGACTGGCAGCTCGTTGACGGCGGCGAACACCCCCTGGGTGACGTCCCGTTCGTGTGCTTCGACAACCGGCAGGACGCCGACGGCATCCCGCAGTCAGCGATCGAGCCGCTGATGCCAGCCCAGGACGCGATCAACACGATCCGGTTCAACACCCTGCTGGCCATGCAGTTCAGCGCTTACCGGCAGCGGGTCTTCACCGGCTACGACCCCGTCGTCCGCGACGACCAGGGGAACCCGGTGTACCAGACCAAGGCCGACGGGTCGCTGCTGCTCAACGCCCAGGGCCTGAAGCAGCCAGTGCTCCGCTCGCCAGGCCGGATCGGTGTCGACCGCGCACTGGTCTTCCCAGGAGAAGCGACGAAGGTCTTCGACCTCGCCGAATCCAACCTCGACAACTACATCAAGGTCCTCGGCGAATTCCTGTCCGACCTCTTCGCCGTCGGCCAGGTCCCGCCGCAGTACTTGCTGAACCGGATGGCCAACCTGTCCGGAGACGCCCTGGCCGGCGCGGAATCCACCCTGCAGTCGCTGGTATCGGATCTGCAGCGGTGGACCGGTGAGTCCCTCGAGCAGGTCATGCGGATGGCGAACCGGGCCCGCGGCGACAGTGACCTCGACGTGGCGTCCGAAGTGGTCTGGGCCGACGCCGAGGCACGGTCGTTCGCCCAGACCATCGACGGCATCGTGAAGCTCATCGCGATCAAGTTCCCGGTCGAGGCCGGGTTCGAAATGATCCCCGGCGCCACCCCGCCGAAGGTGGCGCGATGGATGGAGATGTACCGCCAGGAGAAAGACGAGAGAGCCGCTGCGGTCCCAGCTCTGACCGCGGTCCCTCCCGCCCCGCAGTCACCGGCCGCCGACGACGCCGAACCAGACCCGATCCCGGCGACCGCCTAAAACCACCTGTCAGGCCCGGCGCCTGGCAAGGGCACCACCATCACCATCCAGATCGGCCAGGCGCCGAGAACGGAGAATCACCATGCCCCGCACTGCTCGCACCATCCATGGCATCGATCTCCACGCCCCCGGCGGGCTCCAGGCACTGTTCGCTCACCACCGGAGCCGCTACGGCTCGCTCCAGATGATGGCCGACCCCCCGGCGGGGCCGCCCGCACCATCTGCGCCGCCAGCCGCTCCGGCAAACCCGGCTCCTCCGCCGCCGCCGTCGCCCGTGTCGCGACCATCGCCAACGAGAAG